>NZ_JBATHX010000402.1:0-1743 GCF_049667265.1 Algibacter sp.
GGTGATAATCGTGAAGAGCCTTATGAAAACCTGACCATTGATATTGAAGAGATTCATCAAGGCAGTATCATGGAAAAAATGGGCGATCGCAAAGGCAATATAGTCAACATGGAGCCAGATGGAAAAGGCCGTGTTCGTCTAGAATATGTGATTCCATCACGCGGTTTAATTGGTTTTCAGACAGAATTCATGACTTTGACTTCAGGCACTGGATTGATCTACCACTCATTTGATCATTACGGCCCATTGGTTAAGGAAGAAATTGGGCAGCGTAGCAATGGTGTTCTGGTTTCCAATAGCACAGGCAAGGCATTGGCTTTCGCAATA
Source organism: Algibacter sp. (assembly GCF_049667265.1). GTDB lineage: Bacteria > Bacteroidota > Bacteroidia > Flavobacteriales > Flavobacteriaceae > Algibacter_B. Next base: position 328 of record NZ_JBATHX010000402.1, read on the forward strand.
TTCAATCTTCAAGAGCGTGGCAAAATGTTTATTGATCATGCACAAGAAGTCTATGAAGGCCAAATCATTGGCATCCATAGCCGTGATAATGACCTGGTAGTTAACCCACTGAAGGCGAAGCAACTGAATAATATCCGTGCTGCTGGTACCGATGAAAATCTGATCCTGACCAGACCGATCAAATTCACCCTAGAGCAAGCACTTGAGTTTGTTGACGATGATGAATTGGTAGAAATCACACCACAGAGTATTCGTATTCGTAAAAAAGTTTTACAAGAGAATATGCGCAAGGCTTCTACTCGCGCCAGTAAATAACTCTGGCTGATATAATCAATTGACAATTACTTTAGATCAATCTAGCCCCTCACTTTTTAAAAACAGCTTAAAAGGTGAGGGGTGTCTTTGATTTGATTTTACGTAATCATTTTTTTAAATAAGTATATTATGTAACCCTTTGGATTATTTTTTATGATCAAAAGCGTACTTTCAGTTTTATTTTTCTTCTTGATTACGTCTCAAGCTGTTCTGTCACACGGTGTTCATTATGAAGTTCAGTTAAAAAGCGAACTACAGGTAAACGATAAAAAACAATTAAGCGCAATTAAAATGACCTGGCTCTATGATCAGGAAGCAAGTAAAGATTTATTAAAGGATCAGGCAGATCTTGGCATTCTCGCAAAGCAACTCATCAGTGACCTGGAAAGGTTCTACTTCTTCACACAGTTTGAAGTTGGAGACAGGGTTTTAATTACCAGTAAAGTACAGGATTTCGATCTAAAATTGCTCAATGTGGGAGATTCTTCTCTGCTGGAATTAACATTCACCGTTCCGATAAAATCGAAAGTCGAAATCAATTCGATAAAACAAATACAGTTTAATCATGCCGACCCAACAGAAATGGCTATTTTTTACTATGATAAACCACTGGACATCGTTCTGGCAGATGAACTAAAACAAAATTGCAGTGCCAAAGTTGTAGAAAAAACCGAATTTGCGGAGGGTGAGTTTCCACAAATTGTTACTGTAAACTGTATGTAGTCTTGAATGTGGAGCTTGGCCATGAAAAATAGCACTTTAGCGGGCTTACTCATATTGTCGTTACTTTTTGTACTGACTGCTTGCGGTGGTGGTTCGTCGTCAAATTCCGTTATAATCCCGCCAGTAAATACACAACGTGGGGGTTTAATAAGCTCAGAGCTTATTTCCACAGACCAATCTTTTTTACTGCCGTATACGGTTAATTCTTATAAGCTTGCTTATTACACGATTGATATAAACAACAATCTTATAAAAGCTTCGGGTCTATTGAGTATTCCGGCAAAAAGCGTGTCTGAGAAAAGCCCGATAATAAGCTACCAACACGGTACGATTTTTCTCAACTCACAGGCTCCTACCAACCATGCATCAACCCTGGAA
>NZ_JBATHX010000403.1:0-6670 GCF_049667265.1 Algibacter sp.
GTTTTAGAACTTGAAAATCCAGGGTTTAAAACAGGTGTTTATTTAGTTAACGCCATTTCAGATGATAATAAAGTATATCATACAAAACTTGTTATTAATTAAAACTATAATTATTCGAAGGTATACAAAAGCCAGAAATTTTTTTCTGGCTTTTTGGTATTATAAAACAGGACAAAACAGGATGGTTTATAAAGGTTATCTTTTTAAATTTCACAAGAACAAACACATTTACTAAATGAAACGTCGGAACTTTATACAACTTTCAACACTAGCAGGTGTTGGTTTATCATTACCAATGGCAGGATTGCTAAATGCATGCGAAAGCCATCCAGAACATTCTTTTGAATTCAAAAACCTAATATCAGAACTTTTAAAAGATTGGTGTGATGGAATGATAAAGGTTCAAATTAATAATCCTTCTAATTTAGAAGAACATGGTGCTTTAGGATGCCCTTCTTGCGAACATATCCACGGCCGTTGTATGGATGCGGTATATCCGTTTTTATATATGGCAAACATTTCTGGAGATAAAAAATATATAGAAGCTGCTAAACTGGTCATGATTTGGGCAGAAAACAATGTCTCACAAAACAACGGTGCTTGGACAGTAATTAAAAACCCAAAATCATGGAAAGGGATTACCATTTTTGGAGCGATAGCGCTAGCTGAAGCATTACATTATCATGGTCACGTTTTAGATGAGGAAACTCGAAAAGCTTGGACAGAACGCTTAGAAAAAGCAGGACAATATGTGTATGAAACGTTTACTATAGATTTTACCAACATTAATTACGGAGGAACTGCAATTTATGGTTTAGATTTAATAGGCGACGTTCTAGGGAATAAAGGTTTTAAAACAAAAAGTAAAAACCTTGCAGAGGAGGTGAAATTATACTTTACTGCTAATGAAGGATTATTGTTTGGTGAATGCAAACCAGAGGCTAATAAATTAAGTAAAAAAGGCTTACGTGGTGTAGATTTAGGTTATAATGTAGAGGAAACTTTGAATAGTTTGGTCATGTATGCGCTCAAGGAAAAAGATGAAGAGCTGCTACAAATCTTAACAAAATCATTAAATAGTCATTTAGAGTTTATGTTGCCTGATGGCGCTTGGGACAATAGTTGGGGTAACCGAATGTATAAGTGGAGTTATTGGGGAAGTCGCACCTGCGATGGTAGCCAACCAGCATTTGGAATGATGGCGCACATCAATCCAGCTTTTGGCACTGCGGCCGTAAAAAACACAGAATTATTGCAACGTTGTACAGCAGATGGTTTGATACATGGTGGGCCACATTATATTTCGGCAGGAATTCCGCCTTGTGTGCATCATACTTTTGCCCATGCTAAACCTTTGGCGGCAATGTTGGACCATTGGAAGCATCTCCCAGAAATTAACAAAAATAAAGCATTACCGAGGGTTACTGCTGATGGAATTACTCATTTTAAGGATTTAGATGTTTCACTTTTTGCAAGAGGCGATTGGCGAGGAACTGTTAGTGCTTACGATGCAGAGTATCATTATAAATACGATTATCGTCAAGCATCCGGTGGAGCTTTAGGAGTTTTATATCACAATAAAGTCGGCTTGTTATGTGCTGCAAGTATGGCTGAATATCATATGGTTGAGCCCTATAACCAACAGATTCAACCAGGAAAAGATATAGCGCTAACACCACGAATTGAAACATTTAAAGATAATGTTTGGTTTACGAACCTATACGATTTACCTGCAACATTTACAGGAAAAGATGAAAATGGTATTATAGAATTGTTAGCCAAGGTAAAGTTAAAAAATGTAAACAGAGAAGTAGTAGAAGAAACAGCGTCTCAGTTTGATATTATTTATAACTGCTCATCCGATAAAATGGAAATAAGGGTGATAACAAACCAAAGCATTTCAGAACCCACAGCTTTTGTTTTACCTATTGTTTCGAAATCAAAGGAAGTTATAACCCATGTTTTTGAAAACGAAATAACAATTCAAAAGCCAGAAGGGAAAGTGACTATTAAGGCTACTTCACCCATAAAAATTAAAGAAATTGAAGGCAGCAGAACCTTTAATATGGTACCAGGTGTTGAAGCGTTACCATTGGAAGTATATTTTGAAAAAGATAAAAAGGAATTATTGTTATCCGTAACAGTAAGTTAATTCGATTTTATTATATTGTTTTTACTGTGGTTTCTAAATTGTTCTGGGGCTAATCCTGTTTTTTGTTTAAATAATCTATTAATGTAAACATCAACCCATTGCCCCTAGTAAAACCATAGGAATCTGCATAATATTTTGAAGGGTATTAAGTATGCTTTTCAATAACATTTCGTCCTAGAATTGTTAAGGTAGAATCCTCATGGTGTATCTTAAATAGGGTTTATTCGATATTTTATGTAGGTGTTTTTCATATCATTTTGTGCAATTAATATATCAAATTGTTAATTGATAAAAGCATTAATATGGTTGAAATTTATCAAAACAAAGTCTATTATATAATCTTTCACTTATACTATAACCTGAAACTACAGGACAATTAATTAATATGTTCGGAATATATTTATAGAATCTAAAGAAACATTAATGTTTTCGTGTTTACTGAGTGCTATTTTTAAGGTTAAAAAATATATTATCCAGATATAAAATGAAAATCCAACTAAACCACATCACTTGTTTAAAGTTTCTTTAGTTTTTTTAAAACAATAAAATAATGACACGTCAAATCAAAACCATTCTTGCCGTTCTGCTGATCAATTGCTCCCTAATGGTGGGACAAGCACAAAACAACACGCTGGAACAAGGTTTTAAAAATCTGCCACCATCGGGAAAAGCCCGTACCATGTGGTTTTGGATAAACGGAAATGTAAGCAAAGAGGGTATAACGGCCGACCTGGAAGCCATGAAAGAGATAGGTCTTCAAGGCGCGCTGATTTTTAATGTCAGTTTGCAGCATCCTGCAGGTGCAGCATCCTATTTAAGTCCGGAATGGCTCGACCTTTTTCATTTTGCAGCATTAGAAGCGCAACGTTTAGGTCTTGAACTTAGCTTTCATAATGGCGCTGGTTGGTCTTCAACTGGTGGTCCTTCTATAACTCCCGAATATGCAATGCAAGAAGTGGTTTATGCTGAATTAACCTTACAGGGCGGCAAGGTTTTCAAAGGGCAATTACCGCAACCCAGCATAAATTTAGGCTACTATATAGACATTGCCGTTCTTGCTTTTCCTAAACCCAAAAGTAATGAGCGAATAAGTCACTTAGATTATAAAACCCTTTCGGGCAAAGTGCGCAACCATTTAGCGCCTGACGATAAGGAAGTTGCTTCATCTGCCATCGTGAAGAAAACGGATATTATCAATTTAACATCTAAAATTACAGAGGCAGGATTCTTAGAATGGGAGGTTCCTAAAGGTGAGTGGGTAATATTAAGACTTGGTCATACGCCAACTGGTTCTAAGAATCGTTTTCCAAGCGATGGTGGAGCAGGTTTGGAGTGTGATAAAATGAACAGCGCCGCCGTTGACGTATTTTGGGAAGGTGGCATTATGCCAATTATAAATAAATTAGATACATTGATTGGGAGCGTTGTTGCAAACTGTCATGTGGATAGTTACGAAGTGGGCACAACCAACTGGACAGCCAACTTTGCCGATGAATTTAAGCGTCTTCGTTCCTACGATTGCGGCTTGTATTTGCCTGCACTTGCCGGTTATTACATTGAAAGTGGAGAAGAAACAGAACGGTTTCTTTGGGATTTCCGTCGTACCATTGGAGATTTAATTGCAACAAACTATTACGGACGCTTTCGTGAACGCTGCCATCAATATGGCATGCTTTTCTCCACAGAACCGTATTGGGGCCCGTTTGATAACATGCAAGTTGGGGCAAATGCAGATGCTGTACTGTCTGAATTCTGGAGTGGTCATCTGGCGTTTTTTGATTCACCTAAATTTGTAGCTTCTATTGCCAAACTAAATGGCAGTTCTGTTGCAGAGGCCGAAGCTTTTACCGATGAAGGCGGATGGCAGCGAGATCCAGGCTCGCTTAAAGCTATTGCAGATTTGGCTTGGGCACAGGGCATCAACCGTTTTGTTATTCATTGTTATGCGCATCAGCCATGGAATGTAGCTCCGGGATTAACATTAGATCGTTTTGGAATTGATTTTAACCGACACAATACTTGGTGGAAACAAGGGAAGCCCTTTCTTGATTACATTAATCGCGGGCAGTTCCTGCTACAACAAGGCACTACGGTGGCCGATGTGTTGGTATTTACGGGCGAAGCTTCTCCAAACGATGCTTTATTGATTCCGCAAATTAAGGCTTTAGGTTATGATTACGATTTAGTGGGATCAAACAAAATAGCCTCGTTAACCGTCAATGAAGGTCTTATTTGTACCGAACATGGCGCTACATATAACGCATTGGTACTTCCCCAGAATAGTTGGATTACACCGGAAACGCTTTCAAAATTAGAAGAATTAGCAAAAGGTGGTGCTATTATTTTGGGAGCAAAACCAAAAAAATCGCCAAGTCTGAAGCGCTATCCCAACAGCGATGTAAAAGTGGCACACCTTGCTGATGAGCTATGGAGCGAAGGCTTGATAAAAGACATCTCTGTTTTAGATTTTTTAAAGAATGATGCGCTGCTTCCCGACGTTAGTATTGAACAGGTTAGTGGTAACGATTTCGATTTTACCCATCGAAAGGCAGAAGATACCGATATTTATTTTGTGGTCAACAAGCAAAAGGAAAGTCGTATTTTAAATTGTCGTTTTCGGGTGTCGGGCATGCAACCTGAGCTTTGGAATGCCGAAAGTGGAGAAATAACAAAGGCAATAGTATGGAAGGATAATGGCGATGGCACCACAAGTATTCCTATTCAGTTTGAATCGGAAGGCTCTGTATTTGTCGTATTTAGACCTTCTGAAAATCTATCGGAGCATATCGTTAGTTCAATAATGAATGTAGAAAAAACCGAAGCCAAATCACTTTTAGATTTGAATATTATGAAAGCAGAATACGGAACATTTTTGCCATCAGGATTAGTTGATGTAACTGAAAAGGTAACTAGCAGTATGCAGAACAACCAATTGGAAATTTTTGCAAACCGCGATCTTTGCTCAGGAGATCCTGCTCCAGGCTATCATAAAGAGCTTCGCGTACAGTATAGCATTGATGGTACTATTTTAGAAACGTATGCTAAAGAGAAAGAACTGCTAAAAATTGATGCAGGTGATAAAGGTGAGCTAAGGATACTAAAAGCGGTATTTGGTAAATTTGAAAGAGGTGTAAACGGCATACCTCCTAGCAATCCCGTATACGATGTAACCGATGATGTTAAAGCTAAAGTTGCAGCAGGTGTTTTGGAGATTCCTATAAATGATACGTTTTTACAAGGTAAACCCAAAATAAAAACGCCGAAGACTTTACGTGTCACCTATAAAACCTTAAATGGAGAGAAAACCATTAAAGTGCCTTATGGTAGTGTGCTTAAATTATCACAGGATATGCCCGAACCTAAACTGATTTACAAAAAGGGTAAAGCCCTCTGGAAAACGCCTTATTCAGGTGCTTTTACGTACACAACTTTGCAAGACAAAACAAAAACAGTAAAAGTAAAGTCTGTTCCAAAGCCGATTGAATTGAGTAAAAATTGGAATGTTCAGTTTCTTAATCTTGAGGAAATAACCTTACAAAAGCTTATATCTTGGACTGAATCTACCAATGATGGCATGCGCTACTTTTCGGGCACCGCAACTTATACAAAAGAGTTTACGGTTTCAAAAAAAATGATAAGGGACAATAATTCCTTTGAATTAGACTTAGGGAGCGTTAAAGAGATTGCTGAAGTGATTGTGAATGGACAAAGCTTGGGTATTCTATGGAAACCGCCTTTCAGAATAAATATAGACAAAGCTATTAAGCATGGAACCAATACGCTTGAAGTGAAAGTGACCAACCTTTGGCCCAACCGTTTAATAGGCGACGAACAATTGCCCTTGGACTATGAGCGAAATGGAAACAGAATAAAGCAATGGCCCGATTGGTTAATTAACGATACCGAACGCCCAACACAACGAACCACTTTCCCTGCCTATAAACATTGGGAAAAAGATTCGGAGCTATTGCCTTCGGGATTATTTGGGCCTGTGCGTATTGTCGTGTTCAAAACCACGGAATTGTAATCGTTTTACGAGCAAATTTTAAGATGAAAACACCTTTGAGAAATAACAGTTTTCACTATTCTAAATAGAATAAATACCATTTTTTATGAAAAAAATTACGCTAGTATTTGTTATGGTGGCTCTGTTTTTTGCTGCATGTAAAAAGAATAAAAAGGATGAGATAACTGTTGAAGCATTTACCAGCTTGAAGGAGGGTTTTATGAACCCACCGGATTCCACGAAACCCGGTGTTTATTGGTATTTCATTAGCGGGCATATTTCCAAAGAGGGTATTACAAAAGATTTGGAAGCGATGAAAAAGGTAGGAATCGGTGAAGTTTTTATCGGAGACATTTTTTATCAACCTCCAACCAATAATTCACTTGGACTAATATCTGACCCTCCAATGGGCAATACGCCCTCATTAAGTGAAGCGTGGTGGGACTGTATGCGTCATGCCATAAAGGAAGGAAGCAGAATAGGTATAGATATTAGCTTTTTTAATTCTCCCG
>NZ_JBATHX010000404.1:0-5965 GCF_049667265.1 Algibacter sp.
CAGGTTGGTATATAGGTTATATTGGCAATAAAAAATGGAGAATAGCTGGTTATCTTTGGGCACCAGCTACTGGAATTGTTCATGGCGTAGAAGGCTATCCAAATTTTAATCATCCGGAAGAATTAAGCGATATTTTATTAGAAAATAAAGGACGGAAATTGGTTGATGTTACGAAAGAACTACATGTTTTTGAGGCATCAAATAATGAAGGTGTAACCATTGCAGATTTTGATAATAATGGTTTTCAAGATATTTTAATTACAAAAAGAGGCGATTTAGTTCATGTTAATGAATCTACAATTTATCTAAATAAAGGAAAATCTGGTTTCGAAAAATTAAGTAATCATCAAATTATTTCTACAGAATTAGGCGCCATAGGAATGGCTGTCGAAACTATCGATTATAATCAAGATGGAAAAACAGATGTGATTTTAGGAAATGAAAGAGGATTGTGGCACTTATTTAAAAATGAACTAAAAGATGCTAAAGATAACAACTTTATTACTATTGAAGTAGGAAGTTCTAATTCAGGAAAAGTAACAGCTTTAGGAGCTATAGTTGAAGTGAAATCGTGTAATAACAAGCAAATTCTAAGAGTAGGTTCAACAGGTGCGCAATATTCTCAGGGGTTTAATAATTTCATGAATTTCGGATTAGGAACATGTAAGGAAGCTATAAAAGTCAAAGTAACCTATACTAATGGTGAAACCTTAGAAAAAAATATCACCACTTTGAATACTAAAATTTTAATAGGAAAAAAGAACTAATTTTTATCAACTACCAAACCAACTAAATAATTCAATTAATATGAGCAATTTTAAAAAAAACGCCTATAAATACTCTACCATTGTAGCAATGGGTGGTTTTGTCTTTGGGCTTGATGCTGCTTTAATTTCTGGAGCATTCAAATTCATTACAGCAGAGTTCAATTTAAATGAGTGGCAAGTTGGTGCTCTAGGGTTTGGACCCGGAATAGGTGTTTTAATAGCCTTACCATTAGCAGCATGGGCTAGTAATAAATATGGACGGAAAGCAACTTTAAAAGTTATTGCGGCTTTGTATTTAATTTCAGCATTAGGTTCTGCGTTTGCACCTTCTTTTGTTACATTATTTGCAGCGCGTCTTCTTGGAGGTTTAGCATTTAGTTCGATTACTTTAGCAGCTATGTATATTGGAGAAATAGCACCAGCTGAGTTTCGAGGAAAGTTAGTGTCAATGACTCAAATTAACATAGTTATTGGTCTTACAGCAGCATATTTTATTAATTATTGGATACTTCAAAATACTAATTCTGATGCGGCATGGGTAACTGCTATTGGATTAAAGCAATATACTTGGAGATGGATGTTAGGTATTGAAATTGTACCAGCTTTAATTTGGTTTGGATTACTCTATCTTGTTCCTCGTAGTCCAGCTTGGTTAATATATAAAGGTAAGTATGAAGAAGCAAAACGTACATTATCCAAAGTTGTTGCAGAAAATGAAATTGATGCACACGTAGCAGAAATGAAACTAAGTGTTGAAGAAAGTAATCAAGATAGATCGGTAGGAAGTCAGATGAAAGAAATCTTTAGTAAAAAGATGACTATCGTTACAATTGTAGCATTTACAATGGCTATAGTGCAACAATCTACAGGTATCAACGCTGTTTTAACCTATGCACCAACAGTAATGGAGCAGTTAGGTCTAGGAGAGCAAGCAGCATTTCAACAAGCCATCTGGATAGGATTAACAAGTATTCTTTTTACGGTATTATCATTAGTATTAATAGACAAGTTAGGAAGACGCCCAATGATGATTTCTGGTTTGATTTGGGTGATTTTAAGTCTTGGAATATGTGCTTATGGCTTTGGTTCAGCTAAGTATGAAGTGACCAATGAGGCTATCGCTGAAATGCAAGACATTCCAGATGTAAATAAATTATCGGCTTTAGTTGGTGTGTCATTCGCTACTGATATAGAGTTTAAAGAAGCCGTAAAAGGCGTAATGGGAGATATTTCTGCCAGAGACAATTCTAGTGTTTTTCTTCAAAAATCGGCCGTACTTAATGCCACTTTAATTCTTATTGGTATTTTAAGTTTTATTGCAGCATTTCATTTTTCGGTCGGCCCAATTATGTGGGTCTTACTATCGGAAATTTTTCCAATTTCTGTTAGAGGAATTGCCATTCCATTTTTTGCATTGCTTTCTAGTACAATAAGTGCTTTAACACAGTTCTTATTTCCTTGGCAACTGGCAACCATGGGTGCAAGTACTATATTTTTATTTTATGGTGGAATCGTTTTTATAGGATTAATAATTCTTTACAAATACCTGCCAGAAACTAAAAATTTGACTATCGAAGAAATTCAATTAAAACTTCAAAAAAAGTAATTAAAAGAATATACACTAATGAAATATATAAAAATTTACATTTTCACTTTAGTAGGTGTGTTTACACTTTTTAATGTGAGTTGTCAGCAAAAAAAGCAGGATGAAACAGTTGTTGAAAAAACCATTGATGAGTCTAAATTTCTGCCATTTTCAGACCCTGAAAATAAAGGGGGTTGGGTATTAAACGAAGAACTCAGCGATGAATTTGAAGGCACTCAAATTGATACAACCAAGTGGTTTGTAGAAGGTCAAAATGGTGATTATTATATCTGGAAGGGGCGAGCACCTTCTCAATATGCGCCTCACAATGTAATTGTTGAAAAAGGGAATTTAAAAATTGTAACACAATGGGAACCTGATTATAACTTTGCAAAAGAGAGTTATGCAGATGGTGCTCATAAGGATACTTATGGCGTGCACGAAGGGAAACCTTTGCCAGTAACCACAGCAGCTATTGTAAGTAAAAAAAGATTCTTAAATGGCTATATGGAAGTAAAATCTAAAGCCCCAAAAGCAGCCATGACAGCAGCATTTTGGGCAATAGGCTATGAGCAAGAATTAGATATATACGAGCAATTAGCAGTTCCTAAAATTGCTAAAGAAGGTTCAATAAGTCATAATACAAATAGAACAGCAATACACGATTGGAGTCCACCAGCGGTTAGACCAACAAAAGCTTTTGGTTACGATGAAACCGTACCCTTTACAACTTCAGAAGGTTTTCATGTATACGGTGTGGAATGGGGAGAAGATTATTTGAAAATATTCCGGGATGGACAATTTGTTCATGGTTTTACACAAGATGAATTAGGAACAGATTGGGTACTTAACAACCCTATGGAAGTTTGGCTAGATTCAGAAATTTTCAAATGGTTAGGCGTTCCTCATAAAGAAGAATTGCCTGCAACTTTTGAGGTAGAATATATGAGAGTTTGGCAAAAACCATCAGAAAACTTATTAATTAAAGATAGAGCTTTTTACGGATTTGAAGGTCCAATATTATTTGAAGAAAACCCTCGTCCATTAGATATGGTTCCAGAAGATTCAGAACCAAATGATTATCAAAAGTTTTGGATATTTGATGAAGGTTCTTCAAAATATTTAAAAATTACCGAAGGACACTATGCAAGTGGCGTAGAAGCGCTTCAATTCTTTGGGTATGGAAAAAACGATTCACTAAACGTAGATAAGGTTGTTGCCAAAACACCAGAAGGGGTTTTAAATCTTCAGGCAGGAGACTATAACTTATCCATGAAAGTTTGGTTAGATCAAGGAAGAATTACAGATTCAATTCACGTAACCTTAATGAATCCTAAAACAAATATAATTTTTTCGGAGTTAAAAAAGCTACCAAGAAAAGAATGGGTAACTATTGAAGCTAAAGTTTCAAGAGCAAAAGCATCAGCTATAAATGATGGAATAATATTAGAAATCCGTAAAGAAGATTTGCCTGAAACCAAAGCGGCAAAGTTATTTATAGACGATATCGTAATTAAAAAAGTTAAATAACACATAAGAATCTCGATTCTCTCAGAACGTTTCTTAAATAAAAATAAAAATTAATGAGTACTACTTCAAACTTACATAGCAACGCAATCACTAATAATTCGCAAAGTCCATTTGTAAAATTAAAAAGCATCAATTTTGGAGATTGTTCATGGACAAAAGGTTTTTGGGCAGAAAGAGTAAAGTCTGCAGAAGATAAAATGCTTCCTTATATGGGAGATTTGTTATGCGGCGATATTGGGCATGGCCTAAATAATTTTAAAATTGCAGCAGGCTTAAAAGAAGGAGAACATAAAGGATTTTACTGGCATGATGGTGACTTTTTTAAATTCATGGAAGCCAAAATGTACATCTATGGGCTAACTAAAAATGAATCTTTATTAAAAGAATTAGATGAATACATCGATATTATTGGAAAAGCTCAAGAAGATGACGGGTATATCCATACACATGTTCAAATAACAGAAGGCGTAGACCGATTTGAGAATAGAAAATACCATGAAATGTACAATTTCGGGCATCTGTTTATAGCAGGCTCGGTTCATTATCGAATTACAGGGCAACGCAACTTTTTAGATATTGCTGTTAAAATGGCCGATTTATTGCATGCCTATTTTATGCCAGATACCAAACACTATCAACGTTTTGGCTTTAACCAAACACAAATCATGGGATTGGTTGAATTGTACAGAACCGTAGGAGATAAGAAATACTTGAAGTTAGCCGAAAAATTCATTAATAGAAGAGGCACCTTTGAAATTAAACACGATTCAACTACTATTGGATATCCAATTGGAGATATGGTGCAAGAAAGAACACCTTTTAGAGAATCAGAAGAAGCTGTAGGTCATGCCGTTTTAGCACTATATTATTATGCAGGAGCTGCTGATGTCTATGCAGAAACTGGTGAAAAAGCACTTATTGATGCCTTAGATAAATTATGGGAAAATGTTACTGGTAAAAAAATGTATGTAACGGGTGCCGTAGGACAAGCGCATTATGGAGCTTCTACCAGTTTAGATATGATTGAAGAAGGCTTTATAGACGCTTATATGATGCCAAACATGACCGCCTATAATGAAACTTGTGCTAATTTATGTAACGCTATGTTTAGTAGCAGAATGATGGCAATTAAAGAAGAATCTAGATATGCTGACATTATCGAATTAGTATTGTATAACAGCGGTTTATCAGGAATAAGTATTGAAGGGAAAGACTATTTCTATTCAAATCCATTACGAATGGTAAACAATTCTAGAAATTATGATTCACATGCCGATGTTACTGAAAGTCCGGTTAGACAACCTTATTTAGAGTGTTTTTGTTGTCCTCCAAACTTAGTAAGAACCATTTGTAAAAGTTCAGGATGGGCTTATAATCTATCTGAAAACGGAGTAGCTGTCGTATTATTTGGCTCAAATAATTTAGATACGACTATGTTGGATGGTTCTACATTAAAATTATCACAAGACACCGAATATCCTTGGAAAGGTTTAGTGAAAATAAATGTCGATGCCTGCAAAAATTCAGCGTTTGACATTAAAGTTAGAATTCCAAAATGGGCGGTAGGAAGCACATTAAAGGTAAATGGCGAAGACTCTGGAGTTGAAGTGATACCAGGGACTTTTGCAACTATTAAAAGAACTTGGAAAGTGGGAGACAACATTGTTTTAGATATGCCAATGGAAGTAACACTCATTGAAGGCCATGACCGAATTGAAGAAGTTAGAAATCAAGTTGCTGTTAAAAGAGGCCCTATTGTATATTGTATTGAAACACCAGATTTACCAAAAGATACAGGGATTTTAGATATTTATTTAAATGGAAACGTACCATTAGAAGCTGTTCATAAATCAGATTTTTTAGGTGGCGTTACAGTCGTAAATGCAGAACTCTTGCTAAGACAAGGTAAAACAGATGAGATGTATCAAGCGGTTTCAAAACCAATTTTTAAATCTCATAAAACACAGTTAGTTCCATATTTTGCATGGAGTAATAGAGGGCAAGCCGAAATGACCGTGTTTATGCCAGTAGTTTGGAATATTTAGAACAGAAAATTTAAAGGTGTTAAAATCAAAAACATCAC
>NZ_JBATHX010000405.1:0-11018 GCF_049667265.1 Algibacter sp.
TACTTCCTGCATCATAATAGCCTAAACCTTTTATCCAATACTTAGTACCTTCATCCAATAACTCCTGTCCTATTGGGCCGTCCAAAACATCAAACGAATGTTTTTTGTCTCGAAATAAAAAAGGCAAGCCGAAAATTTTCATTTTGGGTGCAAAATTCTCCAAAACTCCAACAGACACCTTGGTCATATCCAAACTACCAATTTGTAACAATTCGATGCATTCGCGCTCGGTTCCTAATTGTTGACTTGGGTAAATTTCCAATTCCATTTTACCTCCCGAAATTTTAACCAAATCTTCACCCATTTTAACCATGGCTTTGTGTACGGAATGGTTAACATCCAAACCGTGTGCTAGCTTTATGGTGCGTGTTTTACTTATTTCGTTACAGCCATTTAGAAACATCAGGCTGACGATTGAAAACACTAAAATGAGTTTAAATTTCATTATGTAACGGTGGATTAATTTTAAAAATTAAAGTATTTTTTGGCATTATAGTAACATATATCTTGTACCATTTTACCTAAATGTTCTATATCATTTGGAATAAGACCTTGTTTGACATCTTCAGCAATTAGATTACATAAAATACGTCTGAAATATTCATGCCGTGGGAATGACAAGAAACTTCTGCTATCGGTAAGCATACCGACAAACCTGCTTAATAATCCCATATTAGAAAGCGTATTGAGTTGCTTCTCCATGCCATCTTTTTGGTCTAAAAACCACCAACCTGAGCCCCATTGCATTTTTCCTGGGCAATCTGAATTTTGAAAATTCCCCATCATGGTTGCAAAAACTTCATTTTGAGAAGGGTTTAAATTATAGGTAATGGTTTTAGCCAATTGATTGGTAGCATTAAGTGTATTGAACAACTTCGACATGAATTCTGCCATAGGAAAATCGCCAATAGAGTCGACTCCCGCATCCAAACCAACTTGTTCCACTAGTCGTGAATTATTATTGCGAATAGGCCCCAAATGATATTGTTGCACCCAATTATATGCGTGGTATTGCTTTCCTAAGTGAACAAAAAGAAACGATCTATAGGTATCAATTTCATAGTTTGAAAGGGCATTTCCTTTTAACTTTTTATCAAAAATTGCAGCAATTTCTTCTTCATTAAAATCAATAAAATGTAAGGCTTCACCAACACCAAAATCTGATAATCGACATCCTTTATCATGGAAAAATTTAATACGTGTATTAATGGCTTTTATAAAATCATTAAGCGATTGAATTTCAAAATGAACGCTGTTTGATAATTTTTGAATGAAATTTAAAAATGAATCTTTATTGATAAAAAATAACTCATCGGCTCTAAAAGTTGGAAGTACTTTGATATTTAAATGTCTGTTTTTGGCTATTTGTTCATGATATTTTAAATCGTCCGTTGGATTATCCGTTGTACAAATCACTTCAACTTTCATAGCTTCCAAAAGTTGCCCTGGTGTTTTGTGCTCTAAAACGGCATTTGCCTTTTCATAAATAGCTTCGGCTGTTGATGGCTGTAAAATAGCATCCACTTCAAAATAGCGTTTCAACTCTAAATGCGTCCAATGAAACAACGGGTTTCTTAATGTAAAAGGCACCGTTTCTGCCCATTTTAAAAACTTTTCTTTCTTAGAAGTTTCTGAACCTGTTATAAAAATTTCATCAATACCATTAGCCCGCATCGCTCGCCATTTATAGTGATCGCCATCTAACCATGCATCCGTAATGTTTTTAATTGGTTTATTCTCAGCAATTAATTTTGGTGATAAATGATTGTGGTAATCTATAATAGGCAAATCTTTAGCATACTTATGATACAAAGTTTTAGCAATTTCAGATTGTAAAATAAAATTATCAGTTATAAAGTTGGTTGCGTTCATATTTAAATTTAGTTGATTGTAACAACCAACGGATTATTAATTTTTAAAGCAAAAGCTACTACATGATTTTCCCAGGTTTGTTTTGATGTAAATTCTTTGGCTTCCTGCCATCCAAAACCTGCATAATACATGGCTTTATTATTATTTACATTAATTTCGGCATTGAAGTTACCACCTTTTACGCCCTCTTCCACCATTTTTTGAGCTGTTGGGCCATAATTTCTAAAGGCCACTTTATTGTTTCCAAATGCATAATCATCAGATCGTTCTGGTACAAACCTTGAATAACAATAGTCTGTTAATTCTGTTTTAGAGAAACCTTCTTCTTCTAAAAGTTGTAACTGTTTTTCTGAATGGGCGTCAATTTCTGGTTGAAATAATAAAACGTCGGCTTTACTAATTTCCACAGTTTCAAGTGAACGCGTTATATCTAAATTATTAGTAATCGTTAATACATGAATAGACTGAGTTTTAAAACTTAAAAAAAGCACGGAAAAAGTTAGTGATAAACAAAGTAGTAGATTTTTCATTTTAATCTTCGTTTGAAGGTTTACCAATAGTAGCAAGAATGCCTCCATCAACATAAAGAATATGCCCGTTTACAAAATCGCTTGCTTTTGATGACAAAAAAATAGCCGCACCTGCTAAATCATTCGGGTCGCCCCATTTTGCCGCTGGTGTTCTATTAATAATAAAATCGTTAAACGGATGCCCATCAACACGGATAGGTTCGGTTTGCGAGGTTGCAAAATATCCTGGTCCAATACCATTTACTTGAACATTATGCTTTGCCCATTCTGTCGCCATATTTTGAGTCAGCATTTTTAGTCCGCCTTTAGCTGCAGCATAAGCTCCAACGCTATTACGTCCTAATTCACTCATCATGGAACAGATATTAATAACCTTTCCTGCTTTTCTGGCAATCATACCTTTTACAACATGCTTAGATACTATAAAAGGACTTACCAAATCGATATCTATAACCTGTTTGAAATCTGAAACTTCCATGTCAATAAGTGGTGTTCTTTTGATGATTCCTGCATTATTTATTAAAATATCTATTTGCCCAACTTCAGTTTCTATCATTGAAATAGCTTTCATAACTTGCCCTTCATCGGCCACATTAAATTTGTAACCAACGGCGTTAATGCCTTCGCTTTTATATTCAGCAACCGCTTTATCAATTTTTTCTTGGGATGAATTACCGTTTACAATAATGGTGGCTCCTGCCAAACCTAACCCTCTAGCCATTGCCATACCCAAACCATGAGTACTTCCTGTTACTAAAGCATTTTTTCCTTTAACATTAAATAATGATGTACTCATAGCTTATCTTAACTCATTAGGTGAACAAACATCCATATCGCCATAATCTAAATTCTCTCCTGCCATTCCCCATATAAAACTGTAATTACTTGTTCCGGATCCGGAGTGAATTGACCATGGTGGTGAAATTACTGCTTCGTTGTTAGCCATCCAAATATGTCTTGTTTCATCTGTTTGGCCCATAAAATGACAAACGGCTTGATTTTCTGGTACTTCAAAGTAAAAATAAACTTCCATTCTTCTGTCGTGAACATGAGCAGGCATCGTATTCCATACACTACCTGACTTTAAAGAGGTCATGCCCATTTGTAATTGGCAAACATCAACAACGCTATTCACGATATATTTTCTTAAAGTTCTCGCATTGGCAGTTTCTGGAGCACCCAATTCTACAACTTCAACATCATTAATGCCAATTTTCTTATTAGGAAATGCTTTATGAGCAGGTGTAGAATTCAAATAATATTTAGCAGGTTGGCTTCCTGATTTACTTGAAAATGTCACCTTCTTATTTCCTTGTCCTAAATAAAGGGCTTCTTTGTTTTCTAAATGATAGTCCGTACCATCAACCGTAACCATTCCTGAACCTCCAATGTTTATAATGCCTAACTCTCTTCTTTCTAAAAAATAATTAGCCTTAAGCGGATCAATAGTTTCTAACACAACGGCCTTTTTAATGGGCACTACGCCCGCAACCATAAACCTATCATAATGTGAGTACACCCATTCCATGGAATCGTTTTTGAAAAGGTTCTGAATTAAAAATTCATCGCGTAATTCTTGCGTGTTATAATTTTTTACTGCTTCAGGGTTAGAGGCATAACGTATATCATGTGTCATTTTTAATATGTTTTATGTAATTACTTATTCAATGTGGAATAAAAACTTGTAATTCCAACTGTTTCATGTATTGATATTAGTTTATACCGAGAAAATTTTGAAATAAAGCATCCCTAAACCAAAATCATAAAAAATAATTTCACCAAATAAAAGTATATAAATTTAAATTAAAAAAAGTAGAAATGATGAAAACAGGAAGCAAGGATTAATTGCTTCAGTATTTTTTATAAAATTACCCCAATTGTGGTTTCAAACTGAGGTCTTAATAAATGAAATTATTAAAGGGTTAAAATAAATTTTTGAAATTCATTTTTTGTAATCTTAAAACTACAATCAAAGTTTAATTGCAATATTGTAATTGTAAGATTAATACTTCTATAAAAGATTATTATCAGAATAATAATATAACATTTTGGCTCAACTTAAACAGCTCATTTTTAACGGTTTAAAAATATCATAATGCATTTCATCGATTAAATTTGCATTTCATAGATAAAAATTCCATATTTGTTACCTAAAATAATTGGTCCCAAGCCTAATTTAACCTAAATGAAAAATAATACTATTTCCGTAGGGTCATACCTCTATTTAATAGGTATACTTTTTTCGTCGTTTTCATTTTCTCTAACTCCAATTGATTTTGAAGATTATGGATCAGGTTTAGGTGTTTTGTCAGTTCAAAATTCAGATTCTACCCGAGACAATATTTCTGTTTTCGCAAACACTTACTCTATTACTTTGAGAGATTATAGTGGAACCTCTCATTCAAGCACCTATTCTTCTATAAGTATAACCGGAAATGGCGTTTCCATTCTTGGAGATGGCTCCAACACACCTAGCATTTTAGACCATACCGATTTTGGTAATGTTCAAATAGTCTCAGAAACTAAAACAAATACTTTTACAATACACAATTTAGGAGGTTCAGACCTTACCTTAGGAACTATATCTCTAATTGGTTCAAACAATTTTACTATGGTTAGTAATCCATCGCCAGGAACTATACTTGGCATTGGTGAATCTGCAGATGTCCTAATTTCTTATAATTCTAACACACAAGCCGTAGATACAACACTATTAACGGTACTTTCAACTGGAAATTTAGGTGAAGAAACCTTTACAATTAATTTATCTGCAACAGGAACTTTAGTGTTTTTTGATAGTGATAATGATGGTGTATTTGATGATGTGGATATTGATGATGACAATGATGGAATTTTAGACTCCGATGAAGAAACTAATTGCCGTTTATCAAATAGTGCATCTACGGTAGATTATAAATTTTTAAATGAAACCTTTGGAACAGGCACCACTAGAGGTTCTGGTATTAGTTCATTATATTCAGTTTACACTAACTATTGCTTAGAAGATGGCATTTCTGGGTCAACATGTTCAGAATCCGATCCTGGAATTGGTGATGGAGAATATACGGTTTCCAGTTTAATAACCACAGAAACTAGCGGAGAACCCGTTGGCCCTACAGGTGATGCCATAGCAAGTTGGGCATGGTATGCTTGGGCGCCTTTAGAAGACCATACTCCAAATGATACCGATGGTAGAATGGCCATTTTTAATGCTAGTTATGCCCCAGGCGTATTTTACGAAACCGAAATTAAAGGTACCATAGCAAATGTTCCAATTTCTTATAGTTTTTGGGTAGCAAATATAGATGAGCCAGACACCAATTTTATCGCCCAAGAATATGGTGGAGACCCTAGCACATTTACACATCGAGGCTTACCAAATGTCACCGTAAATTTCTGGTCTTCAGATAAAAGTATACTGATAGCTAGTTTTAATACTGGCGATATTACTAGATGTGGTGACGCCTTTGTTTCTAGTGACCATACCGGAACCTATCCACATGCTGCAGATGCCACTTATAGTACTTGCGAAACGTCTGTTTGGCAAAATTTTTCTCAAAATTTTTCAACACCAGAGAATTCATTTATAGTCCAATTTGTTAACAATGCCTCAGGTGGAGTAGGAAATGATTTAGCTATTGATGATATTGAAGTGAGACAAACGCTTTGTGATACGGATAACGATTCTGTCGCTGATGTTTTTGATTTAGATTCAGATAATGATGGTATTCCAGATGTTGTTGAAGCTAACCCTACATCGGCAAGTTTAAGTGAAGGCAAAGCCAATTTAACAGATATCCTTGGTTGGGTAGATGCGAATGATAACGGCATGCATGATAGTTTAGAATCTCTTTCACCTGTAGATTCAGATAGTGATGGAATTCCAGATTATTTGGATTTAGATAGCGATAATGATGGTTTATATGATGTAGATGAATCTGGAGTTATTAATGCTAATGATGCCACTTATCAAAATGGTGATGGCGATATAAACGGTGATGGCACCGGAGATGGTCTTGAAACCGAATTGTTTAGAGAAAAAGATTCAGACGGAAATGGTTCTATAGAATACTATGGTGATGGCATTTTAGATACTTTTGATTTTCATGATGGCAATACATCATATCAAAATTCTTATGGAAACAATAGCCAAGGAACGGCGCCTTTATATGCCTTAGATTCCGATAGTGATGGCATTCCTGATTATAAAGATCCATACAACAATGTAACGTCAACTTACGATATTGATACAGTCGAAATTTATGCTCATTTACCAAATACAGCGGGTGTTTTAGATAATACTATAGATTTTGATGGCGATGGTATAATGGCATCAAGAGATGGTGACGACACTATTTTTGGCTCTCCTAGAAACTTAGATTTAAGTTATAGTTTATATTTTGATGGCCGAAATGATTATGTGGAAGATGTGAATGTGATGGCATCCGGTGATGGGACATTAATGGCATTTATTAAACCTGATGGAGCCAACACAAATAACGATAACCAAATAATTGCTGGACAAGATGATTTTCATATTATAATTGACAACGCAACTAAAATGGTAAGCGCCGTTGTAGAAGGAACTACTATTACCTCTTCAACACCATTAACAGATGGAATATGGACGCACGTGGCGTTTACAACAACCTCAGCATCTGGCGGCGAAACTATTTTATACATTAACGGAATTGCTGAAGCTACGGCAGCAATGGGAGGAATTTCAGCTGATGCAACCCATTTTATGATTGGTAGTGCTAAAGGAAATAGCAACTATTTTAAAGGAGAAATTGATGAAGTTAGAGTTTTTAATGCATCTTTAACTTCAGAAGAACTTAAACGCATGGTGTATCAAGAGCTTGATGATGCCAATGGATTTAATAGTGGAAAAATTATCCCTATAAATATTTCAGCTTCTTTAGGAAATCATTTAATTAAATACTACAAAATGGATGGGTATCAAGATGATATTCTAGACGATAAAAAATCTAGTGCTATAGATGTAACTGGCGCTAAAATGTACAATTTTAAAAATATTTATTTCCAAAAAGCGCCATTACCGTATGTAACTATTGCTGATGGTGATTGGACAACGAGTACTAATTGGTTACACGGAAATGAATGGGATATCACCTCTAAACAAGACCATCCTGACGACGCTTCAATTGTTCACCTTAAAAACAATATTAATTTAAACGGCCCATACAATTCGCAAGGTATGGTTGGGTTAATTGTGGATAGTGGAAAAAAGTTTGTTGTAGAACCCGATAAAGGTTTGTATAACAGTTGGTATTTAAAATTAAATGGTCAAATAGATTTAGAAGGCGAATCGCAATTGGTACAAACCAACAACAGTATTTTTGATGCCTCCAGCACGGGTACTTTACAGCGCGATCAACAAGGTTATTCAAATACTTATTTATATAATTATTGGTCATCACCAGTTTCACCAAAAAGTAATGCTAGGTATACGGTACCAAGCGTCATTTCAAATGTAAGTTTTTTAACTTCTGGTTATAATGGTACCTCATCACCTGTTGGAGTTGCTGATTATTGGATATGGAAGTACACGAATAAACTAAGTAATATTTATTCAGAATGGCAACATGTAAGAAGCTCTGGAACCATTAAACCTGGGGTAGGTTTTACCATGAAAGGCCCAGGAACTGGAGCTCCAGAACAAAACTATATATTTGAAGGACAACCAAATAATGGCGATTTTAATTTAGCAATTAACGCAAATAATGCTTATTTAGTTGGAAACCCTTACCCATCGGCCTTAGATGCTAATCAGTTTATTTTAGATAACATAAGCACTTTAGATGGTGGAAATAATGAAACGAATGTTATAAATGGCGCTTTATACTTTTGGGATCACTTTGCGGTAAACAGTCATAATTTAGGCAATTATCAAGGTGGTTATGCTGTTTATACTTTAATGGGCGGCACCGTTGCCATATCTACAGATTCTAGAATTAATGGAACCAGCGCTTCTGGAACCAAATTGCCAGAAAGATATATTGCCGTAGGACAAGGCTTTTTTGTCTCAGCTGATAATGGTGGTGTTACAGGCCTAACCCAACCTATTGTTGATGGAGATTTAAATTTTAATAACGGTCAAAGAGTTTTCCAAAAAGAAATTGTTTCTAATAATAATACCGGTTCTTCATTCTTTAAAACTAGTAAAAAATCAAAAGGCGAAGCAAAAACTGAAATCGATATTAGAAAAAAAATCAGGCTAACTTTTTATTCTCCAGATGGTTTTCATCGTAATCTTCTAATTGGTGTTGATAAAAATGCTACAATCAATTTTGATTTAGGGTACGATGCTGTCCTTATTGAAGATAACAAAGAAGACATGTATTGGAATTTGGAAAATTCTAAACTATTAATTCAAGCTATTGATAATTTTAATGAAGCACAAAAAATTCCTTTTAGTATGAAAATTGCAAAATCAGGATTAGCAGTTGTAAGTATTAATGAATTAGAAAATATAGATGCCAATAAAAATATTTTTGTTCATGACATAGAATTAAACACGTTTCACAATTTAAGAGAAAGTGATTTTAGTGTATCATTAGCCCCTGGTGAATATAAAGATAGGTTTGAAATTACCTTTTCAAATAACGCATCCTTGAGTATCGAAGCATTTGTTGAACTTGGCTTAGAAGTATATTTTTCTAATAATCTTGAAAGCCTTATAATTAACAATCCAAAATCAATTAGCATAAAATCTATTGAAATGCTTAATATTTTGGGGCAAGCACTTTTTAAATTAGAACCAAACAACAATAATAACCACTTAGAATATAAAGCCAGCCAAATTAAAGCAGGTAATTATATTTTAAAAATAGATACTGAATTTGGCATGATTTCCAAAAAAGTGTTAATAGAATAATATACTATATTTCGTGCACTTTTAATGGTGGGTATTTAAAGCTTGTTAAACAAAGGTATAAATTGAAACTGAATTTGGCATAATTTATAATATGTATTGATTGAATGGATAATTAAGTATTGGATATAATTATTTCAAAATATTCAATCACCAAATACTCTTCCAACTTACTAAACTTTAAGCACTAAATATTCGTTAAAGTGTATTAATTAGTAACCTTATTCTTACATAAAAATGCATTTCATCGAATTTATATGCGTTTCGCTGAATTATTAAGTAATATTGTATAAATAATAGATTCCCCTCAAATCGCAACTTAATCCTTTCCATGTCTACTGTAAATTTGTCACAGTCTCTCAGCTATGCTAAAAAAAATGTAATAGCGAACCCCAAACTTACCCCTTTTGTAAGAATTAAGAATGCTGCGTCAGAATTAATCTTTCAAAAAAAGAAAGTTTCAAAAACATTTCCTAGAAACGTATTTAACACAAAACTTTCACCACTACAGATTTTC
Organism: Algibacter sp.; assembly: GCF_049667265.1. Lineage (GTDB taxonomy): Bacteria > Bacteroidota > Bacteroidia > Flavobacteriales > Flavobacteriaceae > Algibacter_B. The sequence goes on from NZ_JBATHX010000405.1 coordinate 9,815, forward strand.
GTATTTGGTTTAGTATTATTGTTTTCGTTTAGTTCTTATTCGCAATCAACAACCACGTGTGATTTAATAGCATCTGAAGATACTTATATCAAGCTTAAAAATGCTGATCATAATTTTGGAGCTTGTGAAACTTTAATCATTGACCGAGAAGGCAATGATCTACACAGGATTTTACTTCAGTTCGATCTTTCTGGTATATCATCTAGTGCAACTATTAGTTCTGCAGAACTTAGATTATATACTGAGGCTGGTGACAACATGAACGTTAGCGTATTTCAAATAGGAGCTGCTGATGCATGGGATGAAGGAAGCTCATGTGGAACTAATAGTTCTGCTAACTGGACCAATAGAACTGCTTCTTCTACCTGGGGAACAGTTGGTGTTGTGGGTCCTTCTAGTGGAGGCACACCTGTGGCTACAATTAACGGAAGTGGAGATGGTATTCACTCGTGGAACATAACCTCATTAGTTCAAGGATGGATAGATGGTACCATAACCAATAATGGTGTCATGGTAGGAAGTCAGGATGGTGGAGGAGACCGCACTATTGATTATTACAGTCGAGAAACAACTTCTGGAACACCTCCAACCCTTCGGATTACTTATGGTGTTAAATCTTTGCTCTATGCTTTAAGAGGAGCTGACACAAATGATTTTTGGGCATATGACATTAGTGGTGATTCCTGGAGCAGTCTGGCAAATACGCCCCAACCTATTAAAATTGCTTCTGGATTAGCATCTGCAGAAGGTGATGTTTACGCAATGCGGGGTGATCAACAGAAAGATTTTTGGAAATATAATATAAGTGGTAATTCCTGGAGCAGTCTTGCTGACTTTCCTGGTAAGCCTGATAAGTCAGGCTCATTAGAATATAACCACGATGGGTATTTATATGGAATAAATGGAGGTAATAGTGTTCTTTATAAATATAACATAGCATCAAATGCATGGTCAGTAACGTCTAGTCTACCTGGTGGTGTGAAATTTGATGCTGGAGCCGCTTTGATTTCTGACTATAAAGATATTTACGCCTTTCAAGGTAAAGGAACTACTAACTTTTATCGATATAATGCAGGAGCTGACACAAATGATTTTTGGGCATATGACATTAGTGGTGATTCCTGGAGCAGTCTGGCAAATACGCCCCAACGTATTAAAATTGCTTCTGGATTAGCATCTGCAGAAGGTGATGTTTACGCGATGC
>NZ_JBATHX010000406.1:0-7739 GCF_049667265.1 Algibacter sp.
TCCAGAACCAGCAGTACCAATATTACCTAAAACCGGAACCTCAACGGTAATTTGGGTGTTCGTCCAAGTTAATACCTGCGAATCTAAGGCATTAAAAAAAGAATCTCCTCCAAAATCAGCATCTCTAAATCCAACAGAACCTTTTGTTGTTCCAAAATTAGAACCGTTTATTGTTAGGACTGCCTTAGTTCCTGCTGAAATTGTAGTTGGATTAAAATTAGAAATTGATATTAAAGACCCTTCTATTTTATTAAATTTTGGATTTATATTTTCATTTTTAAAAACTGATAATACCTCATAGCTTTTTTTTGTATAACTCATAATCTCATCATAAAATGAAGTCTTTACGCCTTGTTTTTTATTAAATGGATTTATAGCAATGTCGTTATACAAATCATATTTATAGAAACCTTGTGAAGCACTATAAACTTTATACTGATTAGTTTTGTTTGTTGAATTTAGAGAAACATGGCTCTCATACAAATTAAAAACACCCACATTTCCCTTTTGCAGTTTTAAATTGTTTGAAACTATTAAAGCATCTAAACCAACCGTTCCTCCAATTGTTAAAACCTCGATAGTTTCAGCAGCAACACCTTTAAACACTTTATAAACCTCAAGGGTATTTACTGTGTAAATCAATTTATGGTCAGTATCCCAAAACGATTTTTTAGCTATGACCTTCCCCTCAATAACCAAACTAGAATTTTCAATTTGCTCTTTAAGCGAAATCTCCCTTAATGAAACCTGTGCAGCAATAGCTGATAAACTCAAAAAGAGTACCAATGCTGTTAAGGTAAATTTTAATGGAAATTTCCTAATCATAATTATTCTAATTAGTAATATTATGAATTCGGGGGTTTACCAAATATAAGAAATAAAAATCTACTTTTTATTTATACATTTACATCAGTTGTAAACAAAAATTAAACTTAATATGAAATATTTACCAATTGCTAAATCACTTTTTGAAACAAATAGAGCGAAATTTAAGGCTCAAATGCAACCTAAAAGTTTAGCTGTATTCAACTCAAATGATATCTACCCTATTAGCGCAGATAGCACGATGCCTTTTGAGCAACATCGAGATATTTTCTATTTAAGTGGTGTTGATCAAGAAGAAAGTATCCTTGTACTTTTCCCAGATTGTCCAAAAGAAAAACATCGAGAAATACTATTTTTAAAAGAAACGAATGAACATATTGCTATTTGGGAAGGCGAAAAATTAACCAAAGAAAAAGCATTTGAAACTAGCGGTGTAAAAACGGTGTATTGGCTTCAAGACATGGAAAAAATCATGTTTGAACTCATGACGCAATGTGATATGGTTTACATAAACACCAACGAACATTACCGCGCAAATGTTGAAACTGAAACGCGCGAAGACCGATTTACTAAATGGTTAAAAAATAAATACCCTGCACATGCAGTAGCAAAAAGCAATCCTATTTTGCAACGATTGCGCTCTGTAAAAGAACCTATTGAAATTGGCTTGATTCAAAAAGCTTGTGATATTACTGAAAAAGGTTTTCGTAGAATTTTAGACTTTGTGAAACCAGGTGTTTGGGAATATGAAATTGAAGCTGAATTTATGCATGAATTTTTAAGGAATCGCTCCAAAAAATTTGCTTACACACCTATTATTGCCTCTGGAAATAATGCTAACGTTCTACATTATATAGAGAATAACCAACAATGTAAAGCTGGCGATTTAATTTTAATGGACGTTGGTGCCGAATACGCCAATTACTCAAGCGATATGACACGAAGTGTTCCAGTTTCTGGTCGATTTACCGATAGACAAAAAGCGGTTTACAATGCGGTGCTTCATGTTAAAAACGAGGCTTCCAAAATGCTTGTTCCAGGAACTGATTGGGCAAAATACCATGTTGAAGTTGGAAAAATTATGACTAATGAATTATTAAAATTAGGTTTAATTGACAAAGCTGATGTGCAAAATGAAAATCCTGATTGGCCCGCTTACAAAAAATACTTTATGCACGGCACCAGCCACCATATGGGGTTAGACACACATGATTACGGTATTTTAACAGAACCAATGAAGGCTAATATGGTTTTTACTGTGGAGCCAGGAATTTATATTCCTAAGGAAGGTTTTGGTATTCGTTTAGAAGACGATGTGGTGATTCAAAAAACAGGAGCACCATTAAATTTGATGAAAAACATTCCTATTGAGGTAGATGAAATTGAAAACATCATGAATTCATAAAATTTAAAAAGGGTCGTTTAAAACGACCCTTTTTTGCTAACAGCACTAAAATATTATAATTTACAGAGTGACTAATTCAAATAAATAATCGTTTAGCTTTTGTAGCGTGTTAATTTTATCTTTAGAATCGATTAATAGTGAAATGTTATTATTACTTCCTCCATAAGAAATCATTCTAATTTTTACATCTTGCAGTATTCTGAATAGCTTATAAGTGTCTTGATGATTCACTACCGAGTTACCAACCAAACATACAATACTTTGGTTTTTATCAACTTCAATAGATGCTATTTTTTCTAATTCAACCAATATTTTATCAAGATTTTTGTCATCATCAATAGTTAAGGAAACAGCCACCTCCGAGGTTGTAATCATATCAATTGAAGTGTGATAGGTTTCAAAAATCTCAAATACTTTTTTTAAGAAACCATGGGCTTGCAACATCCTAGCCGATTTAATTTTAATGGCCGTAATACCATCTTTAGCAGCTATGGCTTTTATCCCACTTCCCGAAGTACTATTAGAAATTAATGTTCCATGTGCGTCAGGTTTCATGGTGTTTTTTAACCGAACAGGAATACTATCTTTTCTAACTGGAGTTACCGTTTGCGGGTGTAATATTTTTGCTCCAAAATAAGCTAGCTCTGCAGCTTCCTCAAACGATAAGTTTGAAATAGCTTTCGTGTTTTCAACATACCTTGGGTCATTATTATGCATACCATCTATATCTGTCCAAATCTGAACTTCTTCAGCTTTAATTGCTGCTCCAATAATAGTTGCAGTATAATCACTTCCGCCACGTTGTAAGTTTGAAATATCACCAGCAACATCTAAACAAATAAAACCTTGAGTAATATAAATTTCGACATTTTCGGCAGCATCAAAAACCGTTTTAAATTGCGCTTCTATGTAATCAGAATCGGGTTCTTTAAACGCATCAATTCGCATAAAACTCAAAGCTGGCAATAATGTTGAGCTAACGCCTTCTTGTTTTAAATAACTATTAAACATGTAAGTTGAAAGCAATTCACCTTGTGCTAAAATTTTATTTTCTAAAGTTTCAGAGAAATTTTTATCAGTACAATCGACCAACAATTCAAAAATACTTGACACATACTTTTTAACATCGGTATTTAAAACCACGTTACTCAACAGCTCATCTATAGTAATAAAATAAGTTTCAAGAAGACTATTAATTTTATCAATAGCCAGGTTTGCCTCACCATTTTCAATATCCTTGGCAATTGCTACTAATTGATTTGTAGTTCCAGACATAGCCGAAAGCACAACCACTTTTTTACTTCCGTCATTAATTATATCTTTAACGTTGCTCATGTTTTTAACAGAGCCTACTGAAGTTCCACCAAATTTTAATACTTTCATTTGTATATTTTATGTTTACAAAGTTGATAGATGATACCTTGATATGAAAAATAATCAAGCCTTTTTTGCTTTTAAAGATTATTTTTAATCATACCGGTTTCATTTTCACCAATTTGAAGGGCAAAATTATAACTCATTTAGCAAACCACGATATTTTTAATAAAAAAAAGTTATTTTTACACAGATTGTTAAATAGTTAACATTAAAGCTGGTTGAGACCATGAAAACAGTATCAAATTGTGTTGAAGATATATTAATTTCACAACCCTATTTAGAGGAAGCACTATCTAGAAATATCATAAATTTTAGCGCATTAGCTCTAGAACTTGTAGAACCTATAAGTGACATGCTAAAAAAAGATGTAAAACCTGGTGCTATTATGATGGCTTTAAGACGCTACAATCCGCCAGTTACTTTAGGTAATTCCATTAAAATGAAACGGGTTATTCAGAATCTTGGTGATATTACAGTTCGCTCAAATCTTACCGATTTTACCGTTAGAAACTCAACAACTTTAATAGATAACCATGCCAAAATTTTAGAGCGTATTAATAAAGAGGACAAGCTATTTTATGCATTTACACGTGGCATTCATGAAAGTAATATTGTAGTTTCGAGCAGTTTAAACGATTTTATAAACGAACATTTAGAAAACGAAACATTTATTGCGGTACAGGAAAACCTATCAGCTATTAGCATAAACCTTCCGCAAGACAACTCGAAAATAGCTGGATTATACTATCATTTTTTTAAACGATTAGCTTGGGAAGGCATTGTACTTTATGAAGTTTTATCGACCACCAACGAATTTACAATTTTGGTTGAAGACGAATTTGTTGACAAAGCTTTTACGGCTATTAAAAGAGTTAAATCTTAGTTTATTAATTGGCATGACTTTATCTTTGTTCCAGATAAATGAAACATGTATTTAGAACATAAAGGAATTAACATTTTTTATACTGATGATGGTCAAGGTGAGGCTGTTGTTTTCCTTCATGGTTTTTTGGAAAACGCCACCATGTGGACGGTATTTATTCCTAAACTCTCCCAATCAAACAGAATTGTAACTATTGATTTATTAGGACATGGTAAAACTGGTTGCTTAGGCTACGTGCACACTATGGAACTAATGGCTGAAATTGTAGAAACCGTTTTAAAACATTTACAAATTAACAAATCTATTATAATTGGTCATTCTATGGGTGGCTATGTGGCGCTTGCTTTCGCGAAAAAAAACCCAGAGGCTTTAAACGGATTATGTTTAATGAATTCTACCCCGAATGCCGATACTTCAGAAAAGAAAAAAAATAGAGATCGCGCCATTTTAGCTGTCAAGCAAAATCATAAAACATTTATCAGAATGGCCATTGGCAATTTATTTAGTCCAGAAAACAGAACGATTTTTTCAGAAAAAATAATAGCCCTAATTACAGACGCGCAGCAAACACCGCTTCAAGGAATTGTTGCAGCACTTGAAGGCATGAAAATTAGAAAAAGTAGAAAAGAACTTTTTCATTCTGCTCACTATAAAAAAATGCTCATTATTAGTAAAAAAGATCCTGTTTTAAATTACAAACAATTAAAATCTCAAACAGAAAACACAAACGTTGAAATTGTAGAATTTCCTGATGGACATATGAGTCATATTGAGAATGAAGAATTTTTCTTACAACATATAGTGTATTTCATCGAAAATTAATATCTTTTTATCGGTTTATTTGTTTTTTATTCTTAATTTTATCAGACAAAAGTGAACAAATCATGAAAAAACCTACTTCCATCCCTAAATTGTATTGCAATTTATTTGGGCATGATTATGAAGTTACAAAACGCGTAACCTATCATGTTAAAGAATATACATGCAGACATTGCAAACAAGAATTAACTACGAATAGTAATGGCAAATTAATCGAGCTTACACCTAAATTTAAGGAGATAAATAACCTATTAGAGCGCATTCATACCTCAAAAAATGAACGTTTAAAGAAAAAAACTCTCGCTTCATCGATTTATTAACTTCTTACTAACATAATAACTTGGTTTTTAATACATTTAACCCTCTCTCTTAACTTAATTAATATGACAACAAAATGAAAAACATTCATTGTAAAGTCTTTGGACATGATTACGAAGTAACCAGAAATGTTACCTATCATGTTAAAGAATATACCTGTAAAAACTGCAAAAGAGAGCTTACCACAAACAGCAACGGCAAATTAACTGAACTTACGCCGAAATTTAAGGAAATAAATGCCGTTTTAGAGCGTATCCATCACAAGCGAATAATGCGAATGAATGCAAAAGCTAACGAGGTTCAGCTTCAAAAAGAACCAAAATTACTTATTGCCTAATCATTAAAATTTTTCCAACCTTGAGCCTTGATAGGAATTCTTGTGTCTGCTCGAGTCACTAAATGAATACCTTCTTTTTCTTCTTTTATAAAACCTATAACCGTCAAACTAGGATTAGCTTTTATTTTTGGAAAATCGTTTTGCGAGACTGTAAAAAGTAATTCATAGTCTTCCCCTCCATTTAAAGCAACCGTTGTACTATCGATATTAAATTCTTCGCAAGTTGAAATAACTTGAGGATCTAATGGAATTTTATCTTCATATAAGTCACATCCTACTTGACTCTGTTTACAGATATGTAAAATTTCGGAAGACAGGCCGTCGCTAATATCAATCATTGCTGTTGGCTTCACATCCAAATCCTTCAACAATTTAACAATATCTTGCCTTGCCTCAGGTTTTAATTGCCTTTCTATTATATATGAATACCCTTCTAAATCTGGCTGACTATTTGGGTTTACTTTATATACTTCTTTTTCACGTTCTAAAACCTGAAGCCCCATATATGCTGCACCCAAATCACCAGAAACCACCAATAAATCATTAGGTTTTGCGCCACTTCTATACACAACATTTTCAGTTTCAATCTCACCAATTGCTGTAACCGAAATTAATAACCCTGTGTTTGATGATGATGTATCGCCACCTATAAGATCGACATTATAAATATTTGCAGCGGTTTCAATACCAGCATACAAATCTTCCAAAGCTTCCAACGGAAATCTGTTAGATACAGCTATAGAAACCGTAACCTGTGTTGCCCTTGCGTTCATAGCATAAACATCAGATAAATTAACCATTATAGCCTTATAACCTAAATGTTTTAAAGGCATATAACTTAAATCAAAATGCACACCTTCAACAAGTAAATCGGTGGTTACTACTACCTGCTTATTGTCAAAATTTAAAACTGCCGCATCATCTCCAATGCCTTTTATAGTAGAGGTTTGCTTCATTTTAAATTGTTGGGTTAAATGGTCAATTAAACCAAATTCACCAAGGTCGCTTAACTTCGTTCGTTGTTGATTTTTATCTTCTATCATATTGCAAAAATAAGAAGCTATATTTGTTTTTACTATCTTTATACTAAAACTAAATTTAGTTTGTTATAATAATAAATCTTCCTATGAAATTTTCTCGCCCTTTTTATGCCATGTTTTTGGTATGTTTTTTAATGTTCAACACGCAATCTTGTAATGATGAACCCGTAGAAATAACCCCTATTGTGGATACCGATAACGATGGGATTGAGGACAATCTTGATAACTGCCCTTCTATTGCCAACCCGAACCAAGAGGATACTGACAATGATGGGATTGGAGATTTATGTGAAACTATTGTATTAGTTGATACTGATAGTGATGGCATTCCAGATAGTGAAGATAATTGCCCGGAAATGGCAAATTCAAACCAAGAAGATCAAGATAGTGATGGTATTGGTGATTTGTGTGATGCTGATTTTGTTGATCCAAATGCTCCTTTAGCAGTTTGCGAAAGTGGTTTTGCTGATATTTACCCTTGCAACGATTACGATTTAATGGCAAATATTCCGCTAAGTGTATTTGGCGCTTCAGCTGGAAATGATTGCTGGGGCTGGACAGATTCAACTACCGGAAAAGAATATGCCTTAATGGCAACGAGCCATAACACAGCATTTGTAGATATTTCAAAACCTAATGAACCAATCTATTTAGGAAATCTACCAACAGCAACAACCACAAGCCCTTGGCGCGATGTGAAAATTTATAAAGACCATGCATTTATTGTTGCCGATT
>NZ_JBATHX010000407.1:0-6781 GCF_049667265.1 Algibacter sp.
TGAGGTAAATTCTAATTTAGGATATAATCCTGAAGGTAAATCAAATTGGTTTTATTCAGCAAGACTTAATTTTAGAACACAATTGACCAATGGTTATAATTATCCAGATAAAGATGAACCAATTTCACGTTTACTTGCGCCAGGTTATTTGTTTTTTGGTGGTGGCGTGGAGTATGGAAAAAATATAGATAGACTGTCTTTTTATTTTTCACCATTAACCTTAAAAGCCACTTTTGTTTTAGACGATGACCTTGCAAATGCAGGGGCTTTTGGTGTGACTCCAGCAGTTATTGATGCAAATGGTAATGTTATAGTTCCCGGTGAGCAAATTAGACGAGAAGTTGGCATACTAGTAACTAATAGCTACGAAATGGAATTAGTTGAAAATATTTATTTAAAAAATCAATTAAGTTTATATTCTGATTATATTAATAAGTTTGGAAACATAGATATTGACTGGAGAATTGATTTCGATTTTAAGGTAAATTCTTTTGTTAGGGCAAATTTTGGTTCCCATATTAGATATGATGATGATGTGAAAACAATTACTGAAACAGATATTGAAGGCGAGTATGATGAAGCTGGCGCAAAACTACAATGGAAGCAATTTTTGGGTGTTGGTGTTGCTGTAGATTTCTAAAAATATAAGTCACATTTTACTTTAAAAATTTGTTAACTTTTTTATGTTGATAAATTTTTAAAACATTGAATATCAGTATTTTAATCTATTATGCTTGTAAACTTTATGATTTTTGTCATGTTTTAAGTTGTACATTTATGTTTTATTTACAATCGTAAATTAATCCATTGAACCTAAAAAATCATAATGTACCAATGAACACAAAACTCGCCCAAAAAACTTCCAAAACTTACACTTCTGAAGACGCTTTTAATGCATCAGTAAAATATTTCAAGAACGATGATTTAGCCGCACGTGTGTGGTTAAACAAATATGCCTTAAAAGATTCTGAAGGTAATATTTATGAGTTAACGCCTAATGATATGCATAAGCGTATTGCTAAAGAAATTGCAAGAGTAGAAACTAAATATGCAAACCCGTTAACGGAAGACGAGATTTTTAACTTAATTAAAGATTTTAAATATATTGTTCCACAAGGAAGCCCAATGGCGGGAATTGGTAATCCGTTTCAAATAGGTTCTTTATCAAACTGTTTTGTAATTGGTAATTCTGGTGAGTCTGATTCATATGGTGGCATCATGAAAATAGATCAAGAGCAAGTACAGCTTATGAAACGTCGTGGTGGTGTTGGGCACGATTTATCGCATGTACGACCAAAAGGTTCTCCGGTAAAAAATTCAGCATTAACTTCTACAGGCCTTGTGCCTTTTATGGAACGTTATTCTAATTCAACAAGAGAAGTGGCTCAAGATGGAAGGAGAGGCGCACTCATGCTTTCAGTATCTATTAATCATCCAGACTCAGAAGATTTTATTAATGCTAAGTTAGAGCAAGGAAAAGTAACAGGGGCAAATGTATCGGTTAGGATTGATGATAATTTTATGAAAGCCGTAAAGAATGGCACTAATTATACTCAAAAATATCCAATTTTTAGTGATAGTCCAAAAGTATCTAAATCTATTAATGCGAATGTCCTATGGAAAAAAATTGTTCATAATGCATGGAAATCTGCAGAGCCAGGTATTTTGTTTTGGGATACAATAATTAATGAATCAATTCCTGATTGTTATGCAGATTTAGGTTATAAAACAGTATCTACAAATCCATGTGGCGAGATTCCATTGTGTCCATACGATTCTTGTAGATTATTGGCAATTAATCTGTTTTCATATGTAGATAATCCGTTCACACCTCAGGCAAAATTTAATTTCGAGTTATTCAAAAAGCATGTAGGGGTAGCTCAGCGTATTATGGATGATATTATTGATTTAGAACTTGAAAAAATCGATAAAATTTTAAAGAAAATTGATGAGGATCCAGAATTAGATGAGGTGAAAGCAACCGAACGTAATTTATGGTTAAACATTCAGCATAAGGCTCAAGAAGGAAGAAGAACTGGTGTTGGAATTACTGCTGAAGGCGATATGCTAGCAGCATTAGGAATTCAATATGGTAGTGAAGCTGGTAATGCATTTTCTTTAGAAGTTCATAAAACTATTGCAATAGAAGCCTATAGAGCTTCAGTACATTTAGCTAAGGAGCGTGGAGCGTTTTCAATTTTTGATGCCAAACGCGAAGAAAATAATCCGTTTATTTTAAGATTAAAAGAAGCAGATAGTAAATTATACTACGAAATGCTTGAATATGGTAGACGTAATATTGCCTTATTAACAATTGCACCAACAGGAACAACAAGTTTAATGACGCAAACCACATCTGGTATCGAGCCTGTTTTTATGCCTGTTTATAAACGTAGAAGAAAAGTAAACCCGAATGATAAAGATATTCGAGTAGATTTTGTTGATGAAGTTGGAGATTCTTGGGAAGAGTATGTAGTGTTTCATCATCGTTTTAAACAATGGATGGAAGTAAACGGCATTGATAGTTCTAAAAATTTCACGCAAACTGAGATAGACAAATTGATAAAAAAATCGCCTTATTATAAAGCAACTTCAAATGATGTGGATTGGTTGAGCAAAGTGAGTATGCAAGGCGCTATTCAAAAATGGGTAGATCATTCTATAAGTGTCACTATTAATTTGCCTAATGATGTTTCTGAAGATTTGGTTGGTGATTTATATTTAAAAGCCTGGGAAGTAGGATGTAAGGGTGTAACTGTATATAGAGACGGTTCGCGTTCTGGTGTTTTAATAGCTAATGACGATAAAAAAGACGAAAAAACTCAGGAGTTACTAACAGCATTTCCTAAAAAACGTCCACAGGTTTTGGAAGCTGATGTGGTTCGTTTTCAAAATAATAAAGAAAAATGGATTGCGTTTATCGGTTTGATTGATGATAAACCATATGAAGTTTTTACAGGTTTAGCTGATGACGAAGATGGTATTTTGATTCCACGTTGGGTAAATAACGGATTAATCATTAAAAATAGAAATGAAGATGGAAGCTCGCGTTACGACTTTCAATATAAAAATACAAGAGGTTACAAGACTACCATTGAAGGTTTGTCGCATAAGTTTAACCCTGAGTTTTGGAATTACGCAAAGCTATTTTCTAGTACCTTGCGCCATGGTATGCCTATTGATAAAATTGTAGACTTAATTAATAGTTTACAGTTAGATAGTGAATCTATAAATACCTGGAAAAACGGTGTGGTTAGAGCCTTGAAGCGTTACGTAGCAGATGGAACTAAAGCTAAAGGGCAAGCATGTGATAATTGTAAATCTGAAAATTTAATCTATCAAGAAGGATGCTTAACTTGTAAAGATTGCGGGTCTTCTAAATGTGGATAGAAATAATTTTAGTTAATTAAAAAAGGAAGTCATTTGGCTTCCTTTTTTTAAACAAACTCCTTTAATATTAATAAAAAAGGAATACTTATAACTAAGTCCATTATAAAAAGGAGCGAAAATAGTTTTATCGTGGATACCCCTAATTTCTTATATAAAATTAATTTTCGTTTTGCTCGGGTTTCGTTTAAAATATACCATAATAGAAGCACTAAAATCAGTTTTGAAGTTATAATTAATCCAACTTCAAATTTTATAAAAGCAAATAGCATGTTAACTATTAATGACCATATGATATAAGGTCTGTAAAACATTAATATGGACGCTAGCTGCTGCATAAGTATTTAGAATAACGAGATTTATTTAAAAATATTTTCATTTAACCTGTATAACAAAGGTTTGCAACCATTGAAAATTCATAAATTATCGTATTTTTGGTGTCCAATTAAAAAAGGCAGATGTTAGAGAAATTACAGATAGTAAAGCAACGTTTTGATGAGGTTAGCGATTTAATTATCCAACCTGATATTATTACAGACCAAAAACGTTATGTTGCACTAAATAAAGAATATAAAGACTTGCGAATCCTTATGGATAAGCGCGAACAATATATAGAGCTTTCCAATAATTTGGCTGAAGCCGAAGAAATAATTGCGGATGGAAGTGATGCAGAAATGGTTGATATGGCTAAAATGCAATATGAAGAAGCCAAAGCTGGAATTCCTGAGCTTGAAGAAGAAATAAAAGTACTTTTAATTCCAAAAGATCCTGAAGATTCTAAAAACGCAGTAGTTGAATTGCGTGCCGGAACTGGTGGTGATGAAGCTAGTATTTTTGCAGGCGATTTATTTAGAATGTACACAAAATACTGTGAAGGCAGAGGTTGGAAAGTAGATACGGTAGATTTTAGTGAAGGTACAAATGGTGGTTTCAAAGAAATTCAGTTTGAGGTTTCGGGTGAAGATGTGTATGGTACATTAAAATTTGAAGCCGGTGTGCATCGTGTACAACGTGTGCCACAAACAGAAACCCAAGGTCGTGTGCATACAAGTGCTGCTACAGTAATGGTATTTCCGGAAGCTGAAGAATTTGATATAGAAATAAACCCTAAAGAGGTGAGAATTGATTTTTTCTGTTCTTCTGGTCCTGGTGGGCAATCGGTAAATACAACGTATTCTGCGGTTAGGTTAACCCATATTCCAACCGGATTGGTAGCGCAATGTCAAGATCAAAAGTCGCAACATAAAAATAAAGAGAAAGCATTTAAAGTATTGCGTTCGCGTTTATACGATTTAGAGTTAGCTAAAAAGTTGGAAGAGGATGCCGCCTTACGTGGCACCATGGTAACAAGTGGCGATAGAAGTGCTAAAATTAGAACCTACAATTACCCGCAAGGACGTGTTACTGACCACAGAATTGGATTAACACTTTACGATTTATCAAACATTGTAAATGGCGATATTCAAAAAATTATAGATGAGTTACAATTAGCTGAAAACACCGAGAAGTTGAAGGCTAATAATGATGTAATGTAAAACTAACTAAGTGACAACAAGCCAACTCGTTCAGCAAATCAAGAAAAAGAAATCTTTTCTATGTATAGTATTAGATGTTGATTTAAATAAAATCCCAAAGCATCTTTTAAAAGAAGCCGATCCTATTTTTGCTTTCAATAAAGAAATTATTGATGCAACGCACCATTTGTGTGTGGCTTATAAACCAAATACCGCGTTTTATGAGGCTTATGGTATAAAAGGTTGGCAAGCTTTAGAAAAAACAATCAACTACTTAAACGAGAATTACCCAGAAATATTTACTATTGCTGATGCCAAACGAGGAGATATTGGCAATACAAGTACCATGTATGCCAAAGCATTCTTTGAAGATTTAGCCTTCGATTCTGTTACAGTAGCACCGTATATGGGAAAAGATTCAGTAGAACCGTTTTTAGCCTTTGAAGATAAACATACTATTATGCTGGCATTAACATCCAATGAAGGTGCCTTCGATTTTCAAACTAAAAAAATAGACGGAAAAGAGGTTTATAAGCAGGTTTTGGAAACCTCAAAATCTTGGAAAAATTCTAAAAATTTAATGTATGTTGTAGGTGCCACAAAAGCAGAATACTTAGCCGATATAAGAAAAATTATTCCAGAAAGCTTTTTATTAGTTCCCGGTGTTGGCGCTCAAGGCGGAAATTTGCAAGACGTTTGTAAATACGGTATGACTGAAGATGTTGGCCTTTTGATAAACTCTTCACGAGGTATTATTTATGCCGCATCAAATGAGAATTTTGCGCACGAAGCATCCCTTAAAGCTGAAGCGCTTCAAAAGGAAATGCAAAAAATATTAACTAAATAGAGGTAGTTTGATACCCGTCTGGGAAATCAATCTTACTAATATCATCTACAAAGTTTGATATTCTTCTTTCTAAATCCTTTAAACTGATTGTTTTACTTAGGTCTGGTTTAATTTTACCAACTCTACAAAATTGCTTGTTCATTTACGTTCTTTTTTATATTTAAAGTACGTGTAAATGAGGGTTTTAGATGTTTCTTAAATGTTAAAAAATCATTAAATTAATGGGGTTTAATTTTTGGAATAAAAAAAACCGATTATTTAATAATCGGTTTTCAAGTCTTAGTTTATTATTTTTAATCTTGTAATGCAAATACTTTTTGAAGTAAATCAGTCGTTCTTGAGGAAATATTTGTTCTAATGTCTTTTTCTTCAACGGCAATCATCGTATAAACACCTTTTAAAGCTTCACCAGTTACATAATCGGTTAAATCAGGATTTACATTATTTGTAAATGGAATGCTATTATACTTATTTATTAAATTACTCCAAATTTCATCTGCTCCAACTTTATTAAATGAATTTTTAATAACAGGATTAAACTTAGCATAAAGTGCTCCTTGCGTTTTAGAGGTTAAATATTGCGTTGCGGCATCATTATTTCCTAATAAAATATTTTTTGCATCATCAAAGGTAATATCTTTTACAGCATCAATAAAAATTGGTGTTGCCTCTTTTACAGCGTCTTCAGCAGCTCTATTAAGTACTTTTAGGCCTTCATCAGCTAGATTGCTTAATCCAATATCTCTAAGTGCTTTATCTACTTTACTTAATTCTTCTGGTAATAATATTTTTACTAAATCATTTTTAAAAAAACCATCGGTTTGGGTCAGCTTTGTTACTTGTTTTTCTATTCCAAGGTCTAAGGCTTGTCTTAAACCAGAAGCTATTTCTGTATTACCAATAACACCGCCTTGTGGTAATTGATTAACAACTTGTTGCAATTCGGCACACCCCATGTGTGTTAAAAAGAATGTTAACACAATAATTAATTTGGTTTTAATTAAAGGTTGTAAATTTGGTATGTTTGTTGTAC
>NZ_JBATHX010000408.1:0-1924 GCF_049667265.1 Algibacter sp.
AGTTTTAAGTATTGCCTAATTGAAGTTTTTAAATGAATTCATTAAAAATCTATTTAAAAAACAAAGTGTTAATTGATGAAATCGTATTTTAAAAATGATGAAAAGTTTGGAAACCTGCTCAATAGGAGGTTGTTTAAAATGCGATTAACAACGATAATTTAGAAAATCTTATAAATGGTTGTTACAAGGCGTCCTTTATTATTTTCGAGAATATAACAATCAATAACTTTTTTGTTTTCAATTTTTAAGTTAAAAGGTGGGGCTAAAAGATTAACACCACTATGTTGTTTTATTCTTATACCTTGACCTGAAATAATGTCTATGTTTGGAATAAACTCACCTGAAGGAATATGTTCAGTTAAAATGACATATTTATAGTTAGCAATTTTATTTACCACTTTTTTAATTTCGGCATTACATAAATGCTGCAATACTTGACGAATAATAATACAATCGCCAGCTGGTAATGTATCTTTTGAGATGTCTAAATTATGAAACTCTAAGTTGTCTGCCTGAAATTGTTTTTTATTCCTGATAATTAAATTTTCAACAATATCAACAGCAATATATTTTTTGGTATGTTTCGTTAAGTATTTGCCAATATTAAAATCGCCACAACCCAAATCACAAACCACTAAAGCATTGTTTTGTGATACTAAAAACGCCACTAATGCCTCTAAATAAGGACTTATAATTTCAGGTTTGTGAGAACCAATACCCGAATAAAAGTCGGAATCTGTTCCTCCCCAAAGTTTTTGTTCATAAATCTGGTTCATGACCTTTTCGGTGGGCCAGGGTGTTTTATTTTTTTTGGTCACATTGATGAATTCTATAATTTCAAAATGAAAATAAACAAAATAATGATTCTAAAAGCATCTCAAAATAGCCTTCAGAAACCTTGTTATCAATCTTTATTTATGAAAATTTGCGTTTTACTCGTCTTTTGTATTATGGGTTTTCAACCATTCTTCCCCGTCTTTATCCACAAAAAAATCCATCCAGACATAGTACATTTCATCGCCAGCTGTTACGCTAACCGAATGGCTAGATCCCCGTGGAATATGAAGTAATGAGTATTCTGGAAAATCAACCTGTGCGGCATCCGCATACACGATTGTTTGATTATCAGTTAGTCCTAAAAATAATTGCTCTAACATAGCATGTTCATGCGCACCAACGGCGTCTGGTCCAATAGTTTTTACAGTTCCCATGGCTACCCGTGGAATGTATTTATTTGGCAAAATGGTTCGGCTTGTTGTTTGCGGACTTTTAATTGGTTCTGTGTACGATTTACAGTCAGTAAACTTCTTAAAATAAATGCTATCAACATGTTCTTTTGGAAAAGTTTTAATGTCTTCTTTATCCAATTCGGTTTGTAAAACTGATATTTTTAGATAATCAAGCGTATCACCTTCAGCAGGTTCAAATGATATATCTCGAACATTATTTGGTAACATAATTGTTTCTGGAACAATATCGTAAGTTTTACCCCCAGAAGTCAAAGTGCCAAATCCTTTTATAAATAAGTAAATGGATTTGTAACCTTCCTGAAGGTCTACCTTTTTTGTGATATTCCCAATGGTAATATGTTTGCTGGTTACACCATTAATTTCATTTTCTAAAATGGCTGTTGTTTGTTCCTGCTGGTTTGGTTTCATTTCCATTGCAAGAAATTCAATGGGAATATCTTGAGGTATTTGAGCACAAGCGATCATAAAAAAAAGCGGTATAATCGTTAATAAGGTAGTAGTGAATTTCGCACTCATGGTATAAATGATTTAGCTTTATAATTTACTTAATAAATCCCAAATTACGACACCGCAACTTACCGAAATATTTAACGAATGTTTGGTCCCAAATTGTGGTATTTCAATAACGGCATCGCTTTTATTAACTACATTTTGCGCAACACCTTTTACTTCAT
>NZ_JBATHX010000409.1:0-6372 GCF_049667265.1 Algibacter sp.
ATTATAAGTATATACTTTAGGTAATTCACTATTTAAAATAGTGACAGTAGATAAGGTTGATTGTTTTTCTCCATCAAAATAAACGATTGCCTCAATAGTTTGCTTTCCTAATTTGAAATTTTTTAAGGGCGTATTTTCATTGATTTTATTTCCTTCCAATCGATATAAAACAGAATCAATGGTGTGACCTTTTTTGTTTTCCAAAGACAGATTTAGAGTTTCATTATTGGCAATATTGCCTTTTTCAGCATTTGTTATAATTGAAAAATCACTTTTTTTTTGTCCAGAATTTGAACCACAAGAAATTAGAAAACCACCTAAAAATATGATTGTGAGATATTTGAATGTATTCATTTCGAATTTATAATTTAGAGCAAGATATTTATTTAAAATCAGTTTAAAAAATCATTGTGAAAATTTTAAAAGGTTGTATCTTTGCACGGGCAAGTCCTACACAACCAGCTCCTGTTGAATCCTCCAGGTCGGGAACGAAGCAAAGGTAAATGGTCGTAGCGGTGTGATGTAGGTAGCTTGCCTTTTTTTATGCAATAAACTCAAATCTTGAAAGCTTAAGCTAATCAAGATTTTTTCGTTTAATGAAGTTCCCTTCGAAGATGGAAATCTCATAATTATTATTGTATTTTTATAGCATTAAATTAAAAAAATAGGATGTCTAAAGTTGTTTTAATTACTGGTGGTTCTTCAGGAATAGGAAAGTCTATTGGTGAGTTTTTAATAAAAAAAGACTTTATAGTTTACGGTACAAGTAGAACACCTGAAAATTACAAAGCAAGTAAATTCCCCATTTTAGCTTTAGATGTAAAAGATGAAGCCACCATATTAACGACCGTAAATGCTATTATTGAAAAAGAAGGTAGGTTGGATGTTGTTGTTAATAATGCGGGAGCAGGCATAACAGGGCCTATTGAGGAAATTCCGAATGAAGAGATAAAAAACAATTTTCAAACCAATTTTTTCGGTCCTATAAATGTTATTAAAGCGGTATTGCCGCAAATGCGCAAACAGCATGCTGGTTTAATAATAAATGTTACTTCCATTGCGGGTTATATGGGATTGCCTTATCGCGGCGTTTATAGTGCGAGTAAAGGGGCTTTAGAGCTTTTAACCGAAGCTTTTAGAATGGAAATTAAAGAATTCAATATAAAGATGACTAACGTGGCTCCTGGCGATTTTGCAACAAATATTGCCGCAGGTAGATACCATGCGCCATTACTGGAAAATTCGCCTTATAAAAAACCTTATGGTGATACTTTAGATTTAATGAATACGCACGTTGATAATGGGAGTAATCCGGATATTATGGCAAAAGCAATTTATAAAATTATAAATACTCCTAATCCGAAAGGGCATTATAAAGTAGGGGAGTTTATGCAGAAATTTTCAATTGTTTTAAAGCGTATTTTACCAGATAAGGTTTACGAGAAAATGCTAATGAATCATTATAAGCTGTAGTTTTAAACTTCTTGATTAGCACTAATTGGCTCGGTATAAATAACGTTGGCAAATGATCTAGCCCTGATAGAAGCGGCATCCTTTTTTAGGAAGCTTTAAAATACTGTTTTTTGATTTTATTCCGACAGGTTAATTAAATATAAAACCTTGAATTTAGTACTGGACTGCTTCCTAAAAAAGATATAGCGGATAGCAGGAAATAGCTTCAAATTAATTTAAAGTATCATTTAATAAAGAGTGAGGTAAGGTTTTTAAAATGAGGATGTTACTTTAAAATTATCTATTAATCAATCCTAGTAGTTGTTCTTCAAAATTAACAGAGAAAATGTTGGTGTTGCTATTTACTATTTTTTTGTTTTTATCAACCAAAATGGCTTTCGTCATTGGGTAGATTGCTAATAATTGTGATGATTCTTCGGGCGCATTAAATTTAAATTCGTTGACGCTATGAAACCCATTATCAACCAATAGTTTTTTTGATTTTTCGGAATCGTAATTATCTATATTTATCGATATAAATTTTACTTCAGGATACTTTCGTTTTAATTCTTTTAATTTGAAATGACTTTCCTTAAAGTGTTCGAAATAATTATGTGACCAAAAGCATAAAACTGTTGGTGCGTCTATTTGAGAACCTATATTAAATATTTGGTGATTATAGTTTTCAATTTTAATATCTGGTATTTTAGAACCTTCTTTTAGGTAATTTAATGACGTTGCATAATGAGTCATCACTTTTTTGCCCTTTTCACTTTTGCTTTTCTCTAAATATGATTTTAAAAGTGCGTTATTATTCTCTATATTTTTACTTTTTGAGACATAGCCCATTGTAAAATGGTATAACAAATCATCTTTAATAGTTGGGTTTGATATGAGACTATCAATTAGCGTCAACCTATCTAAATTAAAACATAAGGAATTTTTGTCGTAGCAAGCGTTAGCCTCGTGTTTATCATGGTTTTCAAGAGATAAAGTGCTAATGTTATGACGTAAAAATTTATTGTAATTATGATGGCTACTTAAAAAAGTGTCATTGTAATTAATGGTTTTTCTGTAGTCGTAAAAATTATCAGGAACCGATTTTAAAATAGCGGCTTTATTTTTTCCATAATGCATAAAAGGAAATACCTCTTTACTAGTATAATAGGCGAAATCAATATTTGCTGCTGCTATTTTTAAAAATAAATCTGATGGGTTGTATTTGGTCTTAAAGTCTGTTAAGGCTTGTTCCTTTATAGTTTTTAAAGAGTCTACGCGTTTCTGAAAAGTAGCGCCATCAAGTTGGCAAAGTTTAACAACAAATTTCTCTTCCTCTTCATTTATTAAAAACTCATTAATGAAATAATTATTTACTTTATCTCCTTTACCACTAAAAACAAGCGATTCATCAAAATCTAGGGTGTTTAGTCTCAATAACAAACTATCCTGAGGCTCTAATAATATTAATTGGTATTCACCGCCATGCCTAAACGTGTATAACCCTTCGTTTAAATTTTCGAATTTATATAAAAACCTGTTTTTGCCATCCAGTTTTACGGTGTCAATAATGGTTTCGTTTTTCGATAAAACAATATAGTTTGTATTCGGATTAATAATTTCACCACCAAGGTAGGCAAAATCAATAGCAGTTTCGTTACTATCATTTTTGCAACTTAGTAATGTTAAAAGTATACAAGCAATTGTAAAGTATAACTTCATAAATCCCTTCTGAGCAATTTGTATTTACAAAAATATGGCTTGTTTATATAAAGTCCTGTTAAGGCGTTGTTAAATGTTTAACAATGCAATTGGCATGTAATTACTTGAAAATAGAAGCACTATGTTTTCGGCATACCAATGTAATTTTTTACTTTTGCAAAAAATTAAATTATCCTTTATGTTATCAGTATCAAATCTTTCAGTTCAGTTTGGTAAACGCGTGCTTTTTGATGAAGTAAATACCACTTTTAATAATGGAAATTGCTATGGCATTATTGGTGCCAACGGGTCTGGAAAATCTACATTTTTAAAGATTATTTCAGGGAAGCAAGATGCAACATCTGGTCATGTTTCTTTGGAGTCTGGTAAACGTATGTCGGTTTTAGAGCAGGACCATAACTTATATGATGAGCACACGGTTTTAGAAACCATTTTGATGGGTAACAAACCTTTATTTAAAATTAAGTCTGAAATTGATGCACTTTATGCTGATTATTCAGATGAAAATGCTGAAAAAATTGGAGAACTTCAAGTTAAGTTTGAAGAAATGGATGGTTGGAATGCGGATAGTAATGCGGCGTCGATGTTATCAAACTTAGGTATTAAGGAAGAGTTTCATTATTCTTTAATGGCCGATTTAGATGGTAAACAAAAAGTACGTGTGTTATTAGCACAGGCACTTTTTGGAAACCCAGATGTTTTAATTATGGATGAGCCTACCAATGATTTGGATTATGAAACCATTTCGTGGTTGGAGAATTTCTTAGCAAATTATGATAATTGTGTGATTGTGGTTTCGCATGATAGACACTTTTTAGATGCTGTTTGTACACATATTTCAGATATTGACTTCGGAAAAATAAACAACTATTCAGGTAACTATACGTTTTGGTATGAATCTTCGCAATTAGCAGCAAGACAACATGCACAGCAGAATAAAAAAGCTGAAGAAAAGAAAAAGGAATTAGAAGAATTTATTCGTCGTTTTTCTGCTAACGTTGCAAAAAGTAAGCAAGCAACAAGTAGAAAGAAAATGATTGAAAAGCTTAATATTGGTGATATTAGACGAACTAGTCGACGTTATCCTGCTATTATTTTTGAACGTGATAGAGAAGCGGGCGATCAAATTTTAAATATTGAAGGATTATCTGCTTCACTTGAAGGCGATGTGTTATTCAAAGACATTGATTTAAACCTTCAAAAGGGTGATAAAGTTGTTGTTTTTTCTAGAGATTCTAGAGCTACTACAGCTTTTTATGAGATTTTGAATAATAACGAAAAAGCTGATTCCGGCAAATTTATGTGGGGTGTTACCACAACACAATCTTATTTACCATTGGATAATAGTGAGTTTTTTAATAATGAACTTACTTTGATAGATTGGTTACGTCAATATGCAACAACAGAAGAAGAACGGGAAGAAGTTAATATTCGTGGTTTTTTAGGTAAAATGATTTTTAGTGGCGAAGAAGCTTTTAAAAAGTCGTCCGTATTATCAGGAGGAGAAAAAGTACGCTGTATGTTATCAAGAATGATGATGATGAGAGCTAATGTTTTACAATTGGACGAACCAACAAACCACTTAGATTTAGAAAGTATTACGGCATTTAATAACTCACTTAAAAACTTTAAAGGCACTATTTTATTTACAACGCACGATCATGAGTTTGCACAAACATTAGCCAACAGAGTAGTGGAGTTAACACCAAATGGCGTTATTGACCGTTACACAACGTTTGATGAATATATGCAAGATAAAACCATTAAAGAATTACGTGATAAAATGTATGGCGTAATTGCTTAATCAAGTTCTAATTTTGAAGTTAGGTTTTTAATAATTGGCGTTGAACGATCAAGTTCATCTTTATGAACATGAATTTCTTGTAAGCCTTGAATAGAAGGTCCAAAACCAGCTAAACGCCCAGATTCAGATTCATCCTTAATAATGGCACAAATGTTGAAATTTTCCAGTTCGGAGAATATACGCTGAACTTCAATAAAATTACCTGAAAATACTTTGATGTAGTTTGACATATCTAAAAGATTTAAAAGGTGACTTCTTAAAGTTACAAATTTTAAATTAAAGTAATGAGATTTGTCCGACAAAAATGAGGCTGTCTGGAAAATAAAAAATTATTTGCTTTTTAGGTTAAGCTCATTCGAAATGTATTAAATCAAAAAAAAGAAGTTTTTCGAATGCGCTCAAAATGACATTTAAGATGGTCGTTTATTAAAAAAATCATTCTATTCTTGTAATTCCGAACTCAAACTTTCAACTACTATTTTTGCTTTTTCATATTCGTCATTATGGACATATACGATGCTTAAAACAGAATTTGATCCTCCAAATATTGGTGACAATCCAGAGTCTGATTGATCTTTAATAACAGGAATAATATCTATTTTTTCAAGTTCAGAAGCTACTCGTTGAGCACTTATGGTGTCTCCTGTAAAAATTTTAGAATAGTTTGAATCTTTCATAGCTTTATGTTTTAAAGTTCTCTACTAAAGATACGAAAATAATACACATAAAAAAAGCCGGCTATAAGCCAGCTTTTAAATTATTTGTAGATTAAATTTATCTCAATTCTGCTCCAAGCTGATTTTCGAAATTAGTTTGAAGTTTGTTCATAATCTTGTCAATTTGCTTGTCAGTTAGTGTTTGGTTTTCGTCTTGCAACGTGAAACTAACAGCATAACTTTTTTTGCCTTTTGGTAAGTTTTTACCTTGGTAAACATCAAATAAGCTAACCTCTCTAAGTAACTGCTTTTCGCTTTGCTTGGCTATTTTGTGTATAGATTCAAAAGTAACATGGTCATCTAAAAGTAATGCAAAATCACGTCGCACTTCAGGATATTTAGGTATGGCTTTAAACTTTATTGTATTGTGTTTAATTAAATCTAAAACAGCGTCCCATTTAAAATCTGCATAAATTACTTCTTGGCTAATATCAAAATGTTTTAAAATTGGTTTTTTAATCAATCCAAAATCAACAAGATTATTTTTTCCTAAACCAAGACTTAAACCTTCAGAAAACAAATCGCTTTTTATTGGTGACTCGTTAAATCTTGAAATTCCTAAGCGTTCAAGAACTGAAATAATTAAGCCTTTCATTAAAAAGAAATCACTCTTTTTGCTTGTTTCATGCCAGTTTTCAGAAGTTTGGTTACCAGTAATAAAAACTGATAAATGCTTAAACT
>NZ_JBATHX010000410.1:0-2611 GCF_049667265.1 Algibacter sp.
TCACAAACAGCATGCACTTTGCTATTTCCTTCCGAAGCAAAAATCGCCTCTAATTTTGAAATATCTTCTGCTTTATTTTTATCATTATTAATCCAAGAATTGAACAATTGAATAAAAATCCATTGTGTCCATTTGTAATAACTCGGATCTGAAGTACGGACTTCACGAGACCAATCAAAAGAAAAACCAATTTGGTCTAATTGACGGCGATAAGTAGCAATATTTTCCTTGGTTGTTATTGCCGGATGCTGACCTGTTTGAATCGCATATTGCTCTGCTGGCAAACCAAAACTATCATACCCTTGCGGATGTAAAACATTAAACCCCTGGTGACGTTTATAGCGTGCATAAATATCGGAAGCAATATAACCTAACGGATGTCCAACGTGTAAACCCGCGCCACTTGGATAAGGAAACATATCCAAAACATAGTATTTTGGTTTGTCACTTTTGTTTTCCGCCTTGAATGTTTGGTTATCTGCCCAATATTTTTGCCATTTGGCTTCAATTTCATTGAAATTGTACATCATTATCATCCGTTTTAAGAAGTTGCAAATTTACGTTTTATAAATCAACTTAAAAACCTTTTATTTAATAGTTTATTCCACAAAAAACGAGGTTTTCCAATTATATAAAATTACTTTTGACTCCTAAAAAAGTCTAGGTATTGAATTCAAATATTTTTAAAGCACATATAGCACTTCTTGGCGCCAATTTAATTTACGGCGCCAACTATATTATTGCCAAGGGCATTATGCCTGATAAAATTAACCCGAATGCCTTTGTGTTAATTCGGTTAGTTTGCTGCGTTGCTTTATTTTGGGGCATTAAATTCATATTTGTTAAAGAAAAAGTAGCCCGTGAAGATTTTTTAAGACTAGCACTTTGTGGCTTACTTGGTGCAGCTGCAAATATGTTGTTTTTCTTCCATGGCATCAATTTAACGTCTCCCATTGATGCTTCTATCATAATGACTGCCACGCCAGTAATTGTGCTCATTTTTAGTTTTATAATTTTAAAAGAGCGCATTACCAAAAAAAAACTTATCGGGATTACCATTGCTGGCATTGGCGCTATTTTTCTAATTATTTACGGCAATAAAGCTGCTGGAACCAGTTCCTTTCTTGGCAATTTATTTGTTTTTCTGAATGCCTCTTGTTATGGTCTTTATCTCGTTTTGGTCAAAACTCTAAAGAAAAAATACAACGCCATAACCATAATAAGCTGGATGTTTTTATTCGGATTACTTTTTGTTTTCCCTATAGCCATAAACGATTTTAGGGCTGTGAATTTCGATGCTTTTTCTACAAATACCTACCTAGTTATTGGTTACGTTGTACTATTTACTACCTTTTTCGCCTATCTTTTTAATGTGTATGCCCTTAATTTTGTATCGCCATCGGTAACTAGCAGTTATATTTATTTACAACCCGTAATTAGTTTTATTTTAGTAAGTGTTTATGCTTATATTTTGATGAAAGATGAATATGCACAAGACATTAACCTTATTAAAATACTAAGCTGTTTAATGGTGGTTATTGGCGTTTATATTATTAGTAAACCCCCAAAGAAATTGGCATAACACAACAATTTTAATAGGTTTTAGTTATAACATTGTTTGAATTGATTACTGAGTTAAGGACATGACAATTTCAAATGAGACCAAAAGACTTTTGACCTTTTGAAGATTTATTAAAATACTTTATTATTTTTACGCTTTAATCCAATAAACACATGAGTTCATCATTTGAAAAACACCAAAAACGTAGATTGATATCTTCGTATTTTTCAGTTGTATTAAGTATTGCTTTAGTGTTGTTCTTATTGGGATTATTAGGCATGTTAATTTTAAATGCGAAGAAAGTTTCAGATCATTTTAAAGAACAAGTTGTAGTTACCATTTACTTAAAAGACACCGCTAAAGAAGTTGAAACCAAGCAACTTGAAAAAAGTTTGGCCATGGCTGATTATGTAAAGTCGACCGAATATGTTTCAAAAGAACAAGCTGCCGAATTCATGAAAGCTGAAAACGGTGAAGATTTTATGGATTTTGTTGGCTATAATCCGCTTCAAAACTCCATTGATGTGCATTTGAAAGCTGATTTTGTAACTTCTGAACATCTTGAAAAAATTTCCGCGGAAGCGACAAGTAAAAACTTTGTTGAAGAAGTAACATATGATAATGATTTGGTTAATTTGATGAATGATAACGTTAAAAAAATTAGTTTTTGGGTACTTATCTTAAGTGGAATTTTCACCTTAATTGCTGTATTATTGATAAATAGCTCTATTCGATTAGCTGTTTACTCTAAACGATTTACTATTAAAACCATGCAAATGGTTGGTGCTACAAAACAGTTTATTCGTCGCCCGTTTGTTTGGAAAAGTGTTCGTTTAGGAATGATTGGTGCCTTTTTAGCTTTAATAGGCATGGCCATTGTTTTATATTATCTAAATAAAACTTTTACTGAATTACAATTACTGAGTAATCCAATTTTAATGGCCGCACTATTTGTTTTTGTTTTTGCTTTGGGCATTATAATTACTTGGATAAGCACGCATTTTGCAACCCAACGTTTTTTGAATTTAAAGACGGACGACTTGTATTATT
>NZ_JBATHX010000411.1:0-1792 GCF_049667265.1 Algibacter sp.
AAACTTCGGAATCGGAGTTTGGTTCTAATAAAATTTGGGCGTTACCCAAAAGGGTCGGGCTTTCGGCAGTCGCTTTTTTGTGTTGCATACTTGCCTGCCGGCAGGCAGGGGTGCAACAACACAAAAAGAGCTTCAACAAATGCCTTTTTCCCTGCCTGCCGGCAGGCCTAACGCACAAGTACCAAATAGCTTATTTATTAATTTCATATTATTAATAAGCTATTTGGCATTTTAATTGTTAGCATAATAAAAAACAATACTTTTGCAATATGAATTTAAAACCAGTTTCAATATTTGTTTTAGCTTTAATACTCATGTCTTTTGGTTTGCCACAAAACATTCAGAAAAAGGTGGATAAGGAAATCGAAAAAACCTATGGTATTGAAACCTTTAATTTCACCGAAGTTAAAATTGCTTCTGAAGTTGCAAAGGACTTACCATCAAAATTCGAATCCAATAACTTCTTTAAAATAGACGATAAAGGCAATCTTTTAGGATATGCCTATCTATCAAAAGCTCCAAGTAAAACGGCACAGTTTGATTATTTAGTTTTGCTTGATAAAGATTTAATTGTTTTAAAATCAAAAGTTTTAATCTACCGAGAAGAATACGGTGGTGAAATAGGAAGCACCCGTTGGTTAAAACAATTTATAGGTAAAAAAGGTGGCGATGAGGTAAAACATGGCGAAAATATTGTAGCCATTTCAGGAGCAACCATTTCAGTTCGTTCCATGACAAATGCTATGAACGATCTTCTCAAGTCTTTAAAAATACTTCAAAACAAAAACATCCTTTAAATGCATTTAAACGGCTTAATACTTACATTTCCAAAGGAGATTAAATTATTAATCGGAGCCTTCATAATGGTATTAAGTATAGGTTTTTATACCGGTTTATTATTTGTAGGCGAAACATCTTCAGCAAACCCAAATGGTATAGAAGAGCAGTATTTAGGTAATGAAGCTGATGAAGCCGCTGATATTATGCGCTTCAAAAAAAGCCCTCAAGAAATGCTCACTTTAGTCCATAATCATATTTTATCAATGTCAATCATTTTCTTTTTAGTAGGCTTATTAGTTTCTATTACAAAGCTCAATAAAAAAATTAAAATGTTTTTAATAGTAGAACCTTTTATATCAGTAATTCTAACATTTGGGGGGCTTTATTTACTCTGGACAGGAATGCTCTGGATGAAGTATATTGTTATGTTTTCAGGCTTATTAATGACCCTTACTTTTACAGCTTCAACAGTCATTATTTTGAAACAGTTATTTCAGAAATCATAGATAATAGCAAGATATTTTCTTAACAAAAAATAAGCGCTTTTATCTATTTTAATATCGTATATTTGCACGCAATTATAATGATAATTGCAACATGACTGCACACGAAAACAAAATTGTCGGAGAAGGTTTAACCTATGATGACGTACTATTAGTACCAGCCTTTTCTGAAGTCCTTCCAAGAGAGGTTAATATTCAAACAAAATTTACCCGAAACATTACTATTAATGTGCCCATTATATCCGCTGCCATGGATACGGTTACTGAAAGTAAAATGGCTATAGCCATGGCGCAAGAAGGCGGTATTGGTGTGTTGCACAAAAACATGTCAATTGAGGCACAAGCACAAAAGGTAAAAAGAGTAAAACGTGCAGAAAGTGGAATGATTATAGATCCCGTTACGTTACCTCTTACAGCTGAAGTAAAGCATGCCAAATTAAGTATGGCAGAACATGGTATTGGTGGTATTCCTATTGTTGATGAACATGGTACTCTAAAGGGAATTGTTA
>NZ_JBATHX010000412.1:0-6680 GCF_049667265.1 Algibacter sp.
GAGCTAGCCATAATAGCCGATTTTATTAAAATAAAGCCATGCGTTTGCCAGGAAATTTTCTGGAAATTATAACCATTAGCTATGGCATAGTCTGGATAGAAAATAGATAACAAATAAAACGTAGCAACAAATAAAAACCCACATGTTATGGTTCCTAAAAGTACAGGAAAAACTTCATTTCCTTGTACAGCATGTTTCTTACATAAGTTGTGTAAGCCTAAAAATAAGGCAGCTAAAAGTCCAAGGTACATCCACATAATGCGCGCGAAGATATAGGAATTCACATTAGATAAATAAAAATATTGCGGTATAGATGCATACTATAATTTTGAAAAAACTATTTTTTCTAACGAATATATAATCAAACCCTACGCTTATTGATTGAAACTGACTAAAAAACGAATCCCTGTTTTTTTGCGCACTTTATTTCACGTTTTTAGTTATTATATCGTTATTTAGCTTCTGTTCATTAATTGTTTGTATGAAACCTATCACTTTATTTATTGTTTTTTTATTCGTCTTTTTGTCATTGACAATTTTTGCGCAAACCACAAAATTCGATAATCTTAATATAGAGTTGCAGAATCATATAGAAAGGGACACGATAAGAGCAGAGCTGTTAATTGATTTAGCTAATACTTATGTTAGCTCTGATTATAAAAAATCTATTGAATACTTAGAACAAGCAATAACAATAAAAGATGAGATTGGAGCAAATAAGGACCTTCCAGAGGATGTTTTTTTTCTAGGATTTCTTTATTTGAAGATTGGTAACTATTCAAAGTCTTTAGAATACTATGAGAAAAGCTTAAAATTATTTGAAAAACAAAATAATCAGGAAGGAATATCTAGGTGTTTCGAAAATATAGGTGACATTTA
Organism: Algibacter sp.; assembly: GCF_049667265.1. Lineage (GTDB taxonomy): Bacteria > Bacteroidota > Bacteroidia > Flavobacteriales > Flavobacteriaceae > Algibacter_B. The sequence goes on from NZ_JBATHX010000412.1 coordinate 880, forward strand.
TAAGCGACTTGGTAATTATCCATTAGCATTGGAAAACCTTAATAAATCCTTATTCCTTAAAGAAAAACTTGGTGACTCTGTAGAAGTTTATGGCACTCTGAATACTTTAGGTGTTATTTATGAAAGACAAGGATATCCTGAAAAGTCCTTAGAATTTTATAATCGTGCTTTAGAGCTAAATATTAAAAACAATAATAAGATTGGTCTTTGCAGAACGTATATTGGAATTGGCACCTTATACATAAGTAAAAAAGAATATTCTCAAGCATTTATATTTTTAAATAAGGCATTAGCAGTAAGCGAGGAAATTAATGATTTGGAGATGGTTGCCGTTAGCATTAACTATATAGGATCTATCTATTTGATTCAAGAAAAACTAACTTTAGCTTTTGAATGCTATAAAAAATCTGAAAGCATTAGTTTAAAAACTGGAAGTCAGTCAGCTCTGTCCAAGTGTTATAGGGGTTTAGCAAATATTTATTTAGCTAAAAAAGAATATAAAAGAGCATTACCTTATGCCTTAAAATCCAAAGAAATTGCAGATAATTTAAATTCACTTAGTCATCAAATTAATGCAGAATATTTACTTTTTAATACTTATAAAAACCTTAGAGATTATAAAAAAGCACTTATTAGCCATGAAGAGTACAAACGAGTAAGTGACAGCCTTTTTAATAAAGAAAATATTGAAAAATTAGCTCAAGTAGAATACGAGTATAAGTACAAACATGCATTAGATTCGGCCAATATTAGAGAATTAGAACTAACAAAAACGGTTCAAGCTACTTCTCAAGATTTAGAAAAATCACAACGTAATTATTTATGGGCCATTATTGGTGTGCTTTTAGTTTCAATTTTATTAGGTGCTATACTATTCTATCAGAAATTGAAAAACGCCAAATCAAAAACGAAAAACACCATCATGGAGCAGAAGCTGTTGCGCTCGCAAATGACTCCACATTTCATCTTTAATTCATTATCTGTATTGCAAGGTATGATATTAAATAAAGAAGAAAAGAAATCGATTCATTACCTTTCTAAATTTTCAAAATTACTTCGTCTAACATTAGAAAATTCAAGAGATAAAACAGTTTCATTGTCTCAAGAGTTAGCAGCTGTTCAAGATTACTTAACCCTTCAGAATTTAGAAAATGAAGCCTATAAATGTAAGATTTTAGTCGAAGATACTATAGATGTTCCAAAATTTGAAATTCCACCAATGCTAATTCAACCCTTTGTAGAAAACGCCATTGAACATGCCTTTATAAATCATATAGACGACCGAAAAATTGAAATCCGTTTAACTTACATGGATAAAAAGTTAATTTGCACCATAGCAGATAATGGTGTAGGTGTTAATTATAAAACAGAAAGTAATAAGAAAAAGAATTCTTTGGCCACAAAAATAACAACAGAACGCTTGGAGGCATTATCAAAGGATTTTAACATGGAAAGTTCTGTGACTATTGTAGATAGACAAATATTTAACGAAAAGGGAACGCTAGTAACTTTAGTCATTCCTCATAAAGCTTATGCTAAATAATGAGATTATTAATAATTAAAAAGGTTTTTATATTTCTGTGCCTTGCATCTTTTTTGTCTCCAGTTTTCTCTCAAAACAAGGTAATTGATAGTTTGAAAATAAAATTACAAAGCCATAAGGAAAAGGATACCACGAGAGTAAATCTTTTAAATTCACTAGCTTTTTCTTATTTCAGTAAAGATATGTCTAAAACCCTTGAATATTTGGAAGAAGCGGATACGATAGCTGAAGTTATCCATTTTAAAAAAGGGAAAGCCAGAAGCATATACATAAGAGGTATAACCGAAGCAGTACAATCTAATTATGACCAAGCGCTTAGTTATTATAATGAGGCATTGAAATTATATGAGATCATTGATTTCCAAAAGGGAGCCGCAAATTGTTACAATGCCATTGGCATAACTTATAAAAATAAAGGTGATCTAAGAAAATCAATAGCGTTCTTTAAAAAAGCAATTAGAATAGAAGAGAAAATAGGAAGTAAAAATCTTTCTGCCAGTCTATTGAATTTGGGAACTGCATATTCGGATTTGGGGGAATTTGTTGAAGCCATTTCACCTTTAAAAAAATCACTTTCTATTGCTAAAGCTGATAAAAATGAACAACGGGTTGCTTATAGTTTAAATAATTTGGGTACTATTTACAGCGACCAAGGTAATTACCCACTAGCCCTAGAGCACTACAAAGAATCTTTGTACATTAATGAAAAGCTTGGAGATAGTATAGGTATTGCCAATCACCTGAACAACATAGGTACGATTTATAAGACTCAGAAATATTATGATAAGGCAATGAGCTACTATGAAAAGTCTTTAGAAATCAACAAGCGGATTAATAGAAAGCGAGGAATTTCCGGAACATTGAATGATATAGGAACGATATATGAGGAAATTGGAGATTACAGAAGTGCGATCGACTATTATGTTGACGCGTTGCATATAAGTAAACAAACTGGTGCAAAAAGTGATATTCCAAATATGCTAATTAATATTGGTGAGGTTTATTTAATATTAAATGATTACCGAACTGCAAATCAATACTACTTAGAGGCAAAGAAAATCAGTATAGAAATTGAAAGAAAGTATACGTTATGTGGGGCTTATATTGGACTGGCAAGAACCTATGCGAACCAAAAACAGTATAGGAGTGCTCTGAGCAATGTTTTAAAAGCAAAGAAAATTTCCAAAAAAGCCGGTTTTTTGGAATATCAAAAAGAAGCTTCGGAAATTCTTTCCAATATTTATAAAGCTACAGGCAACTACAAGAATGCATTCGAAAGCCACCAGCAATTTAAAATACTAAACGATAGCCTTTTCAATAAAGAAAATATAGAAAAAATCACACAATTAGAATACGAATACAAATACAAGCAAGCATTAGATTCTGCAAGTATTAGAGAATTAAAACTTACAAAAACTGTACAAACCACTTCCCAAGATTTAGAGAAATCTCAGCGAAATTATCTGTGGGCCATTATTGGTGTCCTCCTAATTTCAATTTTATTAGGTGCTATTATATTCTATCAAAAATTGAGAAACGCAAAATCTAAAACGCAAAACGCAATAATGGAGCAGAAGCTACTGCGCTCGCAAATGACTCCTCATTTCATTTTTAATTCGCTCTCTGTTTTACAAGGCATGATATTAAATAAAGAAGAAAAAAAATCTGTTCATTACTTATCTAAGTTTTCGAAGTTGTTGCGTATAACTCTGGAAAATTCAAGAGATAAAACAGTTTCATTATCCCACGAGTTAAGAGCTATTCAAGATTATTTAACGCTTCAGAACTTAGAAAATGAAGCATATGAATTTACTATTTTAGTTGAAGACTCCATAGATGTTCCAAAACTTGAAATTCCACCAATGCTTATTCAGCCCTTCGTTGAAAATGCTATAGAACACGCCTTCATTAATCATAAAGAAAACAGAAAAATTGATATTCGATTAATGTATACAAATGACGTATTAGTTTGTACTATAAGTGATAATGGTGTTGGTGTTAACTATAAAAATGGTAACAAACGAAAGGGCAAAAAGTCTTTAGCCACAACCATAACAACTGAAAGATTAAAAATACTCTCAAAAGATTTGCATATGCAAGGGTCTTTAATGGTTGAAGACTTAAAAATTTATGGTGACCAAGGAACCATTGTAACACTCGAAATTCCTCATAAAATAATTTAGATTAATGAAAACATTAATAGTAGAAGATAAAGCATATATTAGAAAAGCACTACGCAATTTGCTAAATTTAATAGACAGTAAAGTCGAAATTATAGGCGAATGCGAATCTGTTAAAGAAGCTGTTGTTGTTACAAATTCTTGTAAACCAGATTTAATATTTCTAGATATAAACCTTACAGATGGCAGTGCCTTTGATTTTCTTGATCAAACCGAGCATTTGGATTTCAAAATAATATTTATTACAGCTTATGAGGAGTATGCCTTACAAGCATTAAAAATAGGAGCTGTAGATTATATTTTAAAACCTGTTGATATAAAAGATCTAGAAATTGCTTTACAAAAGGTTGCTAATTTACCTATTGCAGAACAAAAGCAGCAAATAAATAATGTAAAAACGATTTGGAATAATGAAGACTCTAAATTAATAATATCGCTTCATGATAGTTTTCAAGTAATAGACTTAAATGAATTAATGTATTGCGAAACAGACAAAGGTTATACTACATTTTTCTGTAATAGTGGTAAAAAATATTTGGTTTCTAAAACTTTAAAAGAATTTGAAAAACGTCTTTCTGAAGCTCATTTTATTCGTCCGCATCAATCCTTTATGGTTAACCTAACCTATATAGATAAATACGACAAATCTGGCGCCATTCATTTAAAGAATGGAAAAAAAATCCCTGTTTCTTCTCGGAAGAAAGAGCCCTTTTTAGCTGCTTTTTTGAATAGAAATAAAAGCTAAAACCTTCTTTTTTATTCTAATACGCTTATTCTTATAAACACTACGTTTATTTTTTCTTAGTTGTCAGAAATAGATTCTCTATTTCTGTATCCAAGCATGTCGTGTACTTTTCGGTTTTAATATTACAAAAACAAGTTTCACCCCAAATTTACAAACAAACCAATCTTATGAAAAAATTACTACTTATTTTAATGACTCTATTTATAACTATAATAGGGTATTCACAAACATTTACTGAAAATCACATTACGTATTCGGTTACTTCTACTGTTCCCAATACAGTTACCGTTTTAGACTATAATTTGTCTGGTGGTACAGATGTTGTAATTCCAGCTTCAGTTACAGAAACTTCTTCATCAAAAACGTCATCATCTAAAAATGAAACAAATATTATGGCTTCATACGATGTTACAGGTATTGCATATCAGGCTTTTTTAAATAAAGGAATAACAAGTGTTATTATACCTAATAGTGTAGTTAGTATAGGAACTGGGGCTTTCCATGGTAATTTATTAACAAGTGTGGTTTTACCAGATGGACTTACTGCCATTAACCAGTCTTGTTTTTCTAATAATCAATTAACAAGTATCACTATTCCAGATAGTGTTTTAACTATAGGGACTCAAGCATTTTCAGTTAATTTTATCACGAGTGCAATACTAGGAAATAGTGTTGCAACTATTGGAATTAACGCATTTTACAATAATAATTTAACAACTATTACTATTCCGAATAGTGTTACAACAATTGATTTTCGTGCTTTTGATGATAACCTATTAGCAAATGTTATTATTGGTAATGGTGTTACTACAATAGGCGATCATGCTTTTAGAGACAACCCTTTAACTTGTGTTTCTTCTTTGGCTACAACACCTCCAACTATAACAACGGGTACAAATGATTCTTTTGGTACTAGCCGTAGTAATATTAATTTAACAGTACCAACGGGCACAACGGCAGCTTATGTTACTGATTCAGGTGCTTTGTGGACAGGTTTTAATTCAGTTACTGAAAATTCCGGAAACACATTTATTTTAGATAATATTACCTATGTAATTACATCTAGTAATACAATAACAGCTACAGATTATAACACAGCAGGAGGAACCGTAGTTAATATACCTGCTACGGTTACTAGTACTTGTATAACATATAGTGTTACAAGCATTGGTCATGCTGCTTTTGCTAATAATCAATTAACAGATATTATTATTCCAGATAGTGTAGTCACCATTGGTTCAGATGCTTTTCAGAATAACGACATAACTACTCTAGTTATAGGTAATAATGTTGTTAGTATAGATGAGGGAGCTTTTGCATTTAATGATTTACC
>NZ_JBATHX010000413.1:0-1882 GCF_049667265.1 Algibacter sp.
GCCTTATGTGATAGAATTGCATTGATTCAAGATGGAAAAATTCTTGAGATAGATACACCAGAAGCCATTGTGAAACATTATCCAAAACCAATTTATAACGTTAGCGCAATTAATATGTACCAGCTCATAAATAGTTTAAAAGCTTATGAACATAACCATAGTGTATATCCTTTTGGCGAGTTCGTGCATTATACAGATGTGAGAACAGATTTTAATCCAGATGAATTGTTTCAGTATTTAGAATCTCAAAATTTATCCAATATAGTAATTGAAAAAACACAAGCAACCATTGAGGATACCTTTATGGAATTAGCAAAATAGATGATACCTAAAGGGTCATACTGAGCATTAACGAAAACAAAATATATTTTGTTTGAAGTAAGCTCGTGAAACGAGTCGAAGTGCAATGAAAATAAATGAAAAATAACAACGTCATAGAAGTAGAAGGTTTAACCAAAATGTTTGGAGATTTTACAGCTGTAAATGCCATAACTTTTGAAGTTAAAAAAGGCGAAATATTTGGTTTCCTTGGCGCGAATGGAGCAGGAAAAACGACAGCCATGAAAATGCTGATTGGTATTTCTAATCCTACCTCTGGAAAAGCTAATGTTGCTGGTTTTGATGTATTTACACATGCTGAAGACATCAAGAAAAGCATTGGGTACATGAGTCAGAAATTTGCCTTGTATGACGATTTAACAGTAAAAGAAAACATTACGTTTTTTGGAGGCATTTATGGATTGTCCAGAAAACGCATTAAAGAAAAATCGGCAGTTTTAATTGAAGAATTAGGCTTAGAAAAAGTGGCAAACAAACTCGTTGGTGCATTACCATTAGGCTGGAAACAAAAATTATCCTTCTCTGTGTCCTTACTTCACGATCCTAAAATTGTGTTTTTAGATGAACCAACAGGAGGCGTTGACCCAATAACAAGACGTCAGTTTTGGGAAATGATTTATAGTGCAGCTCATAAAGGAACAACGGTTTTTGTAACCACACATTATATGGATGAAGCTGAATATTGCGACCGAGTTTCCATCATGGTAAACGGAAAAATTGAGGCTTTAGACACACCAAAAAAATTGAAAGCGCAATTCGAAGTGGATAATATGAATGATGTGTTTTTAAAACTGGCTAGGAGCCCATCCCCAACCCTTCCCAAAGGGAAGGGAGTTTAAAAAATTCAAAAAGATAACATAATGAATTTAGATATTAATATACATAATCGGTTTTCCCCCTTTGGGGGAATTAAAACGGGGCTTATATGAAAAGATTCATTGGCTTCATAAAAAAAGAATTCTACCACATCTTTAGAGATAGACGCTCATTGTTTATACTCTTTGGAATGCCAATTGCACAAATTATGTTGTTTGGATTCGCTATTACAAATGAAATAAACAATGTTGATATCGCCATTTTAGACCATTCAAAAGATGCAAGTACAGAAGAAATTATCAATAAAATTTCAGCTTCAAAATATTTCAGTATCAATCAATTTATTGAAAAAGAATCTGATATTGAAACCATTTTCAAAAAAGGAAAAGTAAAAGCTGTTTTAAATTTTGAAAAAGATTTCAGTAAAAACTTAATCAAAGATCACAAAGCAACTATTCAGATTATTACAGATGCCACAGACCCGAATACGGCAAATACTATCAGTAATTATGTGAACGCAATTCTTATTCAATATCAAAAAGAATTGAACAAAGAAATCACAATCACCTATCAAATAGTTCCACAAACGCGGATGGTTTACAATCCAGAATTAAAAAGTGTCTATATGTTTGTTCCAGGTGTAATGACCATCATTTTGATGTTGGTTTCTGCAATGATGACGTCCATTTCCATTACAAGGGAAAAGGAATTAGGTACTATGGAAATT
>NZ_JBATHX010000414.1:0-1954 GCF_049667265.1 Algibacter sp.
AGATTAAGAAATGTAAAAAATAGCACTTTACTTTTTGAGTATTTGATAATTGGTTTTAAACAAAAATGTTGAAAGAAAAGCCATTTTTTCTTTCAACATTTTCAAGTTCAACAAACTATTTTAAATATTAAATACCACTTATAAAACTACCATAAGGATCTTTAAATTGAATACCTTCTGTAAATCGATGTTTACTTAGTAATTTATATTCTACTAAAGCCCAAAGCACAAATTCTTTTACAAAATAACTATCTTGTTTTGATAAATTTGGCTGATACTTTCCTAATAAATTATCAAGTGGTGAAATAGCATCTAACAGATTTTTATATTCTTTATCACGTAAATCATCTAATAACTCAAACCCTTCTTTTTGATTGAAAAACCAAGAAACTACATCATCATAAGGACTTTCTTCTTCTTGCTTTTGAAGTTTACCAATCTTAGGAAAAAACTCTTCAAATAGCCTTTTAACAGCTTCTCCAATTAAATTATAAGCAACAACTGCAGCACCTTCTTGTTCACCTTCATATACCAATTCTACTTTTCCTGTAATTGCTGGAATAATGCCAACAAAATCAGATAACCTCAACGTTGTTTGACCATCGTCATTTATTAAAGTCCGACGCTCTGCGGTACTTAATAAATTTTCTAAAGCCGTAATACTTAATCGAGCACTTACACCACTTTTAGCATCTATAAACTCACTTTCTCGCGCTTCAAAAACAATTTGCTCTAATAAATCTCTTGCTAAATCTGGAATAATGACAGTTGCATTTTGACTTTCAACTACTTTAGCTTCTTGCTCTGTAATTTTTCTAGCGGTTTCAATATCTGTTGGATAATGTGTTAAAATTTGAGAACCAATTCTATCCTTTAAAGGTGTTACAATACTACCTCTATTGGTATAATCTTCAGGGTTTGCGGTGAACAAAAATTGAATATCTAAGGGCAACCTCAACTTAAAACCTCTAATTTGAATATCGCCTTCTTGCAGAATATTAAATAATGCTACCTGAATTCTGGCTTGTAAATCTGGTAATTCATTAATAACGAAAATACATCGGTTTGCTCTAGGAATCATTCCGTAATGAATCACACGATCATCTGCATAACTTAATTTTAAATTGGCTGCTTTTATCGGGTCAACATCTCCAATAATATCAGCGACAGTTACATCTGGAGTTGCTAATTTTTCAGCAAAACGTTCACTTCTATGCAACCAAGAAATAGGCGTATTGTCACCTTTCTCTTTAATTAACTCCCGAGCATATCTCGAAATAGGCTTTAATGGATCATCGTTGATTTCTGAGCCTTCAACAAAGGGAATATATTCATCCAACAAATTCAGCATTAAACGTGCTAAACGTGTTTTTGCTTGACCCCGCAATCCTAACAAATTAATATTATGCCTTGATAAAATAGCACGTTCCAATTCTGGGATTACCGTGTTTTCATACCCATGAACACCTTCAAAAGTGGTTTCTTTATTTTTTATTTTCTGAATAAGGTTATCTCTCAATTCATCTTTTATAGATTTTGATAGGTATCCAGCTTTTTTTAAATCTCCTAGTGTTTTTATGTTTTCTGTTTTCATATTTTATTTTTTAACTTTTAACCCTCCGATTCCGATTTATAATCGGAACCACCTCCCTTAAAATTAAGGGAGGAACAAGTTTTATTTATATTTTTACTACCATTTAAAATTCAGTTACAGTCTTGTTTTTACTTGTTCTCCTCTTAAATTTAAGAGGAGATGAATTCTGATTTTTTTTAAAATCAGAAGAAAGAGGAGTTTTAACTAAAATTATCCTTTATTTCCATAAAAACAGATGCTAAATTCTCAAATACCATTTTGTTTTCAAACCTAACAACTGTATATCCTAATGCTTCTAAAACTTTTGTTCTTTCTTCATCTTTTTCTTGTGCTAGCTGATTATTGTGAACTTCACCATCT
>NZ_JBATHX010000415.1:0-4761 GCF_049667265.1 Algibacter sp.
TCGCATAACTAAATTTTATTGGAAGAATTGTATTGATTAGAAGCAAATCTATAAATGATTTTGACAGTATTTTAGTTGAAACTTTAGATTCCTTGTGAAAGGTATAATGTGATTTCCAAAACTCGGAAGTTGGTACTTTAAAAAGTTTATAAAAATCTTCTAATTGATTTGTTTGAATGATTTTTGAAAAGAGATTTTGATGGTTCCCATATAAATTTGCTAGTTGCGACAATCTAATAGTTGGAAAATTTGGTGGTCGCAGTCTAAAAAAATGAATCGGTAACACATTGGCATTTTCAATTTTAAACTTCTGTTTTAAAAACTGATACTCTTTTGCTAAAGTTGCATGGTAAGCATTTTCAATATCTTGCTCCAATAATCCACCTTGTCCAAATAATAAAGCTTCTAAAACCTGCTGATTTGATTGTGTTTTTCTAATGATAGAAAAATCAATAGATGCTGCCAAACTAAAAAACGATTCACCGTTCACTTTTAATCCAAAATTTTTAGTGAGCATTTTAAATAAAACCGCTTCCCAATCATTTTTTGAAGCTTTCAAAAGTGTATTAATAGTTTCAGATTTTCGTTCTAAACGCTCAAAATAAAGGCGTTCTAACCAGTTATTTAAAATAAAATCATCTGTTGAAACAAAATCATTTTCACAATTAATCCAGTTGTTTTGTTTAGTAAAAAGCTTGTTGTAATTATTCAGCATTAATTCATCAACAAAGTTTTTTAACTGTAATGTTGGAATGGGTGTATTGTCTTTTCTATAAACTTCGGTATCATCATCCCAAACAACATGAAGAATCACGTTATCATAAGCTTTGTCGGTTTCATGATTATGCAAAAACCAATCTGAAGATTTCATATGTATTTCAACATTTCCTGCCCAAAGCTGGTTTCCTATTTTCAGTTTAGCGTTGAAAAAATCGGGTCCAGAATTAAAATTATGTCCCCCAACCGAAGTTACCAGAATAGTTTCACCAACGGTTGTTTTTAAATTATTAATTTGAAATTTTTTATGTTTCCATAAATAATGTAGGAAGTCTTCTTGCATTTTACTAAACTAATAAAACCTATTCAATTTAAACACCTGTTTTTTTCGTATTTTAAAACAAACTATTTGATAAAAGAAAGGTCTAAGTTATAAAATCTTAAAATTATGAATCAAGAAGTTGACCTCATAAAAAATCTTAAAAATCCGAAGCTTAAAAACAAAGCCTTTCAAGATTTGCTTGATATGTACCAAGAACGGTTGTATTGGCATATTCGGAAAATAGTTATTACCCATGACAATGCCAATGATGTATTGCAAGAAACCTTTATTAGAATTTTTAATGGCATTAATAATTTTAAAGAAAAAAGCTCATTACATACTTGGATGTACAGAATCGCATACAATGAATCTATTCGTTTTTTAGAAAAGAATAAAATAAAAACTTTAGTTTCAATTGATCAAGAAAACAACTCATATTTAAAAAACTTGAAGCAGGATCCTTTTTTTAATGGAGACGAATTACAATTAAAACTAAATGAGATAATTTCTAAACTTTCAAGTAAACAACAACGCGTTTTTCAAATGAAGTACTTTGATGATTTAAGCTTCCATGACATATCAGACATCTTGAATATAAGTGAGAACACCTTAAAATCATCTTACTATAGTGCCGTAAAAACTATTGAAGACAAAATATTAGCAGCATACTAAACAAACTTATTAAAAAAATTCAGGTCAAATTAGAAATAGCACAAAAATTATGAAAAAATCAAATCTACATAAAGACAATATTTCAAGGTTACATAAAGACAAACTTGGTATGGAGGTTCCAGAAGGTTTCTTTTCACAATCCAAAGCAAGTATACTCAATAAAGTTATTGAACCAGATAAACCTAAACAAACTGTTTTCTGGTTAAAACCTACTATAGCATATGCTATAGCTGCTAGCATAATTCTAGCAATTGCTCTTACTTTTTGGGTGCAAGATAACAATACAGAAAATATTGAACAGATTACAAATACTGAGGAATTGAAATTATTAAATTCTGATATTCTTGACAGCGATTTTTTAGTTTCCTCACTCCTAGTTTCTGATACTGAAATGGAAAAATATCTGGATGGTTATATAATAAATAAAGTTGTTTTTGAAGCAGAATTATCTGAACAAAAGTTAGAAAATATTTTCATTAATTCTGTTTTAATAGAAGACTCGTTAATAGATAATTACCTAGATAAAAATCTGATAGAAAATATAGTTTTATAATTCCAAACTATTTAAAACTTTTAAGTTCTAAGAAGTAGAACATATATAATAATTTAAATTCATAAGTCATGAAAACAACAAAATTTAAAACAGCAATAGCATTATTTAGTTTATTAATGCTTTTAACAGGGAGCACTCTTTTTGCTCAAGAAGATGACTACACTCCAATTATGAATCAATTGTCTCTTCAACAAAAAGAAATGCTAAAAACACAACGCCAGTTAATGTTGAAAAACAGAGAACAACTTAAAGCTTCATTAACAGATGCTCAGTTAGCAATTTTGCAAGACAAAACGCAAACTAAAGAACAAATGCGATTACGTTTAAGAGAAACATTTACTGATTCTCAAAATCAGATGGTACAAAGTCAAGAACGACAATTACGACAAGTACGAAACGAATTCAGAGAATCATGTACTCAAGAACAAAGACAAATGCTACAAGAACATATGCAACAAACCAGACAAGCATCTGGTCAAGGTGAAATGAGAAATGGCGATGGTTTTGGAGGCAATGGAAACAATGGTGATGGAATCAGAAATAGTGACGGAACTCGTTCAGGTGGCGGTAACGGAAACGGAAATGGTAGTGGAAATGGAGGCGGTTAATATCTTATAAAGATGAAAACACAAGCCATAAAATACAAACAAATTTTAGCATTTTGGTTGCTGCTGTTTACAGCAGCAACCTCTGCTAATTTATATGCCCAAGAACCAAAAGAAGATGAAATAGATTTACTTCTTGATGAACTCTTCTTTAATGACGAACAATTTATGAATGATATTTTAAATTCATTCAACGCACAGAATTTTATTTACACAAACGTTTCTTTTAACAGCAACACCTTTTTTACTGGTCGCGATTCTGGAATCAATCAATTTAATATAGTTCCACAAATATCTTATTATAGTGATTCAGGGTTTAATATTAGTGTCTCAGGTATTTACTACGAATCCTTTAAACCTAATTGGGATTTCACCAATGTTTCGCTGGGCTATTACAATACTATTGGTAAAGCCAAACTTGTTAATTATAATGTTGGATATACCAGATATTTTTATTCCAATGGTTGGGACACTTTTACAAACTCGATAAATTTAAGTTTAGGCTTACGAAATAAAAAACGAACTCTTGGCACAAAACTATCCACGTCGTATTTATTTGGAACAGACCAATCTTTTCAATTAGTATCACGCAGCTATGCCAATTTTACGATAACAAAAGAGAAAAAATTCACACTAAAATTCAGACCACAAATAAGCTTCATAATAGCACAACAGACCACAGCCTTAGAACAATTGATTACTCAAGGTGATGAAACAACAATCGAATATATTTATAACGACATCTTCGATTTATTAAATACACAAATCAATATACCCCTAACTTTAGTTACCAAATCGTGGGATTTTGAATTGGGCTATAACATGAACATCCCTTCGCGGGTTGAAACAGAACCTAAACTAAAAACTAACGGTTTTTTAAATTTATCCATAGGATATTTAATTGATTTAAAATAATAAATCATTCCAATTAATAAAACAATATGTAATTTGAATTTTTAAATTTCTCAGAAGTAACGTTAAACATCTTCTTATTTCAAGTTTGACAACTTTATTTTTTTTAAAGTAAAATACGCTGCTCACAAACTATAAAGTTGTTAAATTTGAACAAACTTTTTATTACGTGGAAGACCTTACTTTAACTACCCCAGCGCTTTTGTTTTCAGCAATATCTTTAATTATGTTGGCTTATACTAATAGGTTTATAGCATATACAGCCGCAATTAGAGATTTGTTTGATAAATATCAAAAAAATAATGATAGGCGTTTTTATAAACAAATTAAGAACATAAAACATCGCTTATATCTTACTAGATATATGCAAATTTTAGGAATTACCAGTTTATTATTGTGTGTGTTAACTATGTTTTTAATATACATTAAACAACCTACTATTGCTGTTTGGATTTTTGGAGTTGCTTTAATTTTACTCATTGCATCATTAGCGCTTCTAATCATAGAAATTCAAATTTCTGCAAAAGCTTGGGAAGAACATATTAGTGATTTAGAAAACGATTAATTTTCTCCCTCAAACGACGTTGGTTTTTGATATTTCTGAAAAGGCTGTTTCAATAAATCTTTAATGTTGCTATTTTCGGATTCATTTGGAAATACATCTACGCCATAAATAATTTTATCAGGATCTAATTCCATGTAAGTTCCTAAAATCCTATCCCAAACCGAAAAAATATTTCCGTAGTTAGAATCAGTATAAGGCATTTTATAATGATGATGCACTTTATGCATATTTGGAGACACTAACACATAACTTAACCATTTATCAACCTTTTTTGGAAGTTTTATATTTGAATGGCTAAACTGAGTTGCCACGATAGACATGGATTGATACAACATAACAATGCCAATAGGAGCACCAATAGCAAAAACACCTAATAAGGTAAATGCATATCGAATAATACTTTCAATTGGATGAT
>NZ_JBATHX010000416.1:0-1938 GCF_049667265.1 Algibacter sp.
AGCTTATCTGTATAAAACAATTCACGCTCTTTAGGAATATTAATATACCTTTTAAATAACCTAGCATCAGGAAGTTGATTCACTTGATACATATCCAAATCGCCATCATTATCCATATCGAAAAACACGGCTTGCGAAGAAAAACCAGCATCGGCCAAACCATATAACATGGCTGATTCAGTAAAAGTAAGATCTTGATTATTAATGTAAAGTTGGTTTTTTCTATCCTCAGGGTTCATTGAATCACCATTTCTACTTATATAAATATCCAAATAGCCATCATTATTTACATCTGCCATAGTAACACCCCAAGACCAACCCGGATTAACTGCTACTCTAGATTTCTTCGTGATATCTTCAAATTGGAAATTCCCTTTGTTTAAATATAGCCTATCATTAACTTGATTTCCACAAAAGAAAATATCTGATAACCCATCGTTATTAATATCGCCAATGGCCACACCAGCGCCACTATATATTTGATTATAATATAAATGATTAACTTTTTCAGATTCACGAATAGCATTGTTAAAATCAACTCCCGTTTTTTCAGGCGTCAGCAATTCAAAACCACCAACCAAAGTTTCAGGATACAGATTTCGATTTGATTTTTGACAGGAAATAGTAATAGAAAGAATAGAAGCTAAAATTATTATTTTAGCAGAACAACGTTTAATTTTCATAAAATATTGAATAATAAAGAGTCAAATATAATTGACCCTAATAATTTATTGTTTAGAGCTTTTTATGACATCATACCGAAATTAATAAATGTCAAAAATAGCAGCTAACTAAGATACAAAATTTACATAATTTTATATACAAAATTGTAAACTGTTGAGTAAATACTAACAAAAAAATTGATAAGCAACCCTTTAGGTTAATAATATATATGCTCTTTTAATATAGTACTTTAAGATTCAAAATAACCTTCAATAAAAAAAGGCTAATCTAGATTTTAGATTAGCCTTTTAAATTAATTACTATATGTTGATTTAATTAAAAGTAATATTATCAAAATAAAATGTGGCTTCTCCACCTTTAGCGCCATCACGAATATCAGCGTGAATAGCTATTTGATCAATGTTTTGATTCCCATCTAAAATAACTCCAACTCTAGCGCTAAAATCGAATGTTAATTCTTCCCATTCATTAATTTTAGTATTAGCAACTATAATAGGCCCTTGTGCGCCACCTGTAGGTGTTACAAGTTTAATTCCAATATCACTAATAACGGATTTGTAAACCCACATTTTAATTATAGCATTAGAATTGCTAAGATCCCAAACTATTCCCATTTCACCATGTGCCGTTTCTGTTCCAACCCATGTTTTATCAGAATCACGAATTGTTAATTTTGCAACTTGCGCCGATGTATTTCCAGTTGTATTTGGATTTGCAACAAATTCTATAGGAGGATTGTCTACGTTTTCATAAACATTCCATGCCCATTGTGCACCAAACCCGTCGGCTTCAAAATCTATAGTTTGATCAAGTGAGTATGTGTCGCTACTGCCACCGCCACTTGTTCTTTCAAAAAGTTTCAGATCATCAAAATAATAGGTGTTAGTATTTGCTGAACCTAAATCAAAAATTAATACAATCCTATCATATTTATTATCTTCGCTGGTGCTAAAGTTATAAGTTAACTCTTCCCATTCATTAGTTTTAGTAGTTGTTAAATCAATTTCAGTATTAGTATCTGGGTCAGCAATTGATTCAAGTTTTAATAAAACGGTATAACCAGGAATAGCCGAATATACCTTCATTTTAAACCCACCATTAGCGCTTAAATCAAATTTTTCATTAAAATCAATTTGATTGTTATCCCAGGCTTGAACGTTTTGTTTCGTTACTTTTCCAACTTTACATGAGCCATTTACAGCAACAGTACCAGGATTATCTGCCCATACAAAAACGGCATTATCATTTCTAATA
>NZ_JBATHX010000417.1:0-10393 GCF_049667265.1 Algibacter sp.
TTTCTTACTTTCTTGTAAAAACCTTGTCCTGTTTTACTTCCTAACCATTTGTTTTCCATCATGGTATTGATGAAATCTGGTAATTTAAAAAGTTCAATACGTTCGTCTTTTGGGCAGTTTTCTCTAATGCCATTTGCAACATGAACTAGGGTGTCTAAACCTACAACATCAACCGTTCTGAAAGTAGCCGATTTTGGACGACCAATAACAGGACCTGATAATTTATCAACTTCTTCAACAGTTAAATCTAATTCTTTAACAGCGTGAAATAAACTTTGAATACTAAAAATTCCGATTCTGTTTCCAATAAATGCTGGAGTATCTTTAGCAACTACCGAAGTTTTTCCAAGGAATTGTTCGCCATAACCATTTAAAAAATCTAAAACTGAAGCATCAGTTTTTGGTCCCGGAATAATTTCGAATAATTTTAAATAACGTGCAGGATTGAAGAAGTGTGTTCCGCAGAAATGCTTCTGGAAATCTTCACTTCGCCCTTCACTCATGAATTTTATAGGAATTCCTGAAGTGTTTGATGTAATTAATGTTCCCGGAGTTCTGTATTTTTCTAAGTTTTCAAACACCATTTTTTTGATGTCTAGTCTTTCAACTACAACTTCCATAATCCAATCTACATCTTTTACTTTAGCAATATCGTCTTCTAAGTTACCTGTAGTAATACGACTTGCAAAACTTGGGTGATAAATAGGTGAAGGTTTAGATTTTAAAGACGCTGTTAAGGCATCATTTACTAATCTATTTCTAACCACTTTATCTTCTAAAGTTAAGCCATTAGCTTTTTCCTTATCGTTTAGTTCCCTAGGAATAATATCTAATAATAAGACATCTACACCAATATTGGCGAAGTGACAAGCGATCCCGCTTCCCATGATTCCAGAGCCAATTATGGCTATTTTTTTAATTCTTCGTTTGCTCATTTTTTTAACTATCAGATTGATTGTATATTTTTTTATTACAAACCATATCATTAATAAGCTCGGCAACTTCAAAGAAATGTTCTAATTTTTCTTCTGAAATATTATTTTTTATAGCCTCGTTAAATAACAATACTTTTTCTTTTGAATACGCTCTTTTCTCTAAACCAAAATCGGTTAAACCAATAAGAACACCGCGGCCATCATCAGGATTTGGTTTTCTTGTTATTAGTCCTTTTTTTTCCATGGTTTTTAAAATACGAGATAGACTGGTTGCTTCCATCCCCATTTTTGGACCTAAAGCTGTTGAAGGTGTTCCTTTTTCTCTGTCAATACTTAATAAAGTAAAGCCAGTTGCCATAGTGCTTCCGAATTTTGAAGCTTCTTCGTTATACATTTTTTGAACCGTTAACCATGTGGTTCTTAGCATGTAATCTATGGTTTTGTCCTTCATATAATTTAATTGATGAGTCCAAATATAGGAAAATTTATTATGCGTGCATAATAAATTCATAAAAAAAACGGATATCCTGTTTGTATTATTATATTCAGATGGAGATTGTCTTTTTAGATTTAATTAAGGTCTGTAAATCTTTTCAATTAAATCTTTATACTTGTTTTTAATAATATCTCTTTTCATTTTCAAAGTAGGAGTAAGGTGACCTGCATCAATAGACCAAACATCTGGTGTTAGTTTAAACACTTTTATTTGTTCCCAATTTCCAAATTTTTTATTGCATTCATCAACCTCACTTTGAATTCTTTCATATATGATTTCTGAGTTTGCAATGTCCTCATTTGAATTTCCTACTGGAAGTTTTTTATGAGCAATCCATTCTTTAATAAACTCGAAATTAGGTTGAACAAGAGCTGCTGGCATTTTTTCGCCCTCGCCAATTACCATAATCTGTTCTATAAATCGTGATTGTTTTAGGTCGTTTTCAAGAAGTGTTGGTACAATGTATTTTCCACCTGAGGTTTTAAACATTTCTTTTTTACGTCCAGTAATTTTTAGGAATCCATCTAAATCAATTTCACCTTTATCGCCTGTGTGAAAATAATCACCAGACATAACACTAGCGGTTTTTTCAGGGTCTTTATAGTAACCCATCATCACATTTGGACCTTTAATTAATATTTCACCGTCTTCAGCAATTTTAACTTCAACATTATCAATTGGAATACCTACGCATCCTACTTTAAACATGTTATTTTTATACTTGCCAACAGATACTACTGGTGAGGTTTCTGTAAGGCCATATCCTTCCATTATTTGCATGCCTGCCGCAGAAAAAATTCTTGTTAATCGAGGTTGTAATGCCGCGCTACCAGAAACCATGGTGTGTAATTCCCCTCCTAAAGCATCTCGCCACTTGCTAAAAATAAGTTTATTAGCTATCCTTAATTGAAACTCATACCAAGCCCCATTTTTTTTATAAGGTTCCCATTTCTCGCCCAAGCTTACGGCCCAAAAAAATAAAGCTTTTTTTATTCCTTTTAGTTCCGCGCCTTTGGCCATAATTTTGTCGTACACTTTTTCAAGCAACCTTGGTACAACACTCATCATATTTGGTTTAATTTCTTTCGCATTATCGCCAATTTTATCTATTGATTCAGCGTAATAGATTGATGTGCCCGCATATTGGTATATATATATAAGGACGCGTTCAAAAACGTGACAAATAGGTAAAAAACTTAAAACTCTAGTCTTATTATTTTTCAAAGGTACTCTAGGTGTACTGTCTAAAACATTACTAGTAATATTCCTATGAGAAAGCATAACCCCTTTAGGTTTTCCTGTAGTTCCGGAAGTATAAATAATAGTTGCTAAATCTGACGGTTTTACCTCATTTTTTCTAGCTTCAACTTCGTTTTGATTATCGGTGTCTTTTCCTAAGTCGAACAATTCAGAATAATGCTTACAACCCTTAATTGTATCAAAAGAATAGACTTCTTTTAAGGATGTGTTTTTTATAACCTTATTTACTTTTTCTAAAACCTCTTCATCGGAAACAAAACAATATATGGATTCACTATGATTTAAAACATATTCATAATCTTCAGCGCAAATGGTTGGATATATCGGAATATTTTGAGCACCAATTTGCAAAATACCAATATCCATAATATTCCATTCCGTTCTATTATTTGTAGAAATTACGGCAATTTTATCATCCTTTTTAACACCAAGTTTTAATAAAGCTCTGCTAACAGCATTAGCTTTGTCAATATATTCTTGCGTTGAAGTTTTAACCCACTCGCCATCATATTTAGTTACTAAAGCAGCGTCGTTAGGTTTGTTTTCTAATTGATAATAAGGAAAATCAAAAAGTCTGGTAATCTCTTTCATAGGGAACTTTTAAAATGCTGTAATGCAAAGTATGAAAATTAAAAGGATTTTCAAATAATATACATTTTAAGATATTTTACTAAAATCCTAAAACGGATACCAAAAAAACAGAATATGATAATTATTTTTAGGAAAAAGCTATCGAAATTATTAATTAATGATTGTTTTTTGCAACCAAAACTTCTTTTTGTTGCGTTTTATTAAGTAGTTGAATCAAAAAGTTGAATAATTATTTTTTTGAGACTAAAACTCAAACGTTTTCGTTAATAAGATCCATTGAAAATCTTTGATTTACTGACTTTTATCAGGTTTCTTATTGATTTTCGAATTTACTTTTGCTGATATAAAACATACATGATTTTTTTATCAAAATATTAATAAAATAGAATAATGGAAGTAAAACAATTTAAACCTGGAATTTGGACTGAAAAGGTCAATGTTAGAGATTTTGTTATAAATAACATTACACCATATCATGGCACACATGATTTTTTAGTTGGGCCAAGTGCCAAAACAGAAAAGCTATGGGACCTTTGTAAACAAGCTACCAAAGAAGAAAGACAAAATAATGGTGTACGCTCTGTAGATACAGAAACCATTTCAACAGTTAGCGCATTTGCCGCTGGTTATATAGATAAAGAAAATGAAGTTATCGTTGGTTTACAAACCGATGAATTATTAAAAAGAGCTATGAAACCTTTTGGTGGTTTTAAAGTAGTTCAAAAAGCATTAGAAGAGCAAGGTGTAAAACCTAATGACGCTTTAACTGAATTGTTTTCTAAATATGTAAAGACACATAATGATGGTGTTTTTGATGTTTATAACGCTGAAATTAGAAAATTCCGTTCTTTAGGATTTTTAACAGGTTTACCTGATAACTATGCTAGAGGTAGAATTATTGGTGATTATCGTCGTGTAGCACTTTACGGAATTAATTTCTTAATAGAAGAAAAGAAAAAAGATTTAGTAAAAATTAAAGGCCCTATGACTGAAGCTGTTATTCGCTTACGTGAAGAAGTTTCAGAACAAATTAGAGCTCTAAAAGATATCATTGACTTAGGTAATAATTATGATTTAGATTTAGGGCGCCCTGCCGTAACAGCTAAAGAAGCGGTGCAATGGACATACATGGGTTATTTAGCTGCGGTTAAAGAACAAGATGGTGCTGCTATGTCTTTAGGAAATACTTCTACATTTTTAGATATTTATATTGAAAATGATTTACAAGAAGGTTTAATTACTGAAGATGAAGCTCAGGAGTATATTGATCAGATGGTGATGAAGTTGAGAATGGTACGTCATTTAAGAATGAGTGCTTATGATGAAATATTTGCAGGAGATCCAACTTGGGTTACAGAAGCTATTGGAGGTATGTTTGATGATGGTAGAACTAAGGTTACTAAAACATCTTTCCGTTTCTTAAATACGTTATATAATTTAGGAGCATCACCAGAACCTAATATGACTATTCTATGGTCTGAACAATTACCAGAGAATTTTAAAAATTACTGTTCTAAAGTTGCTATTGACACCTCTTCAATTCAGTTTGAAAATGATAATATGATGAGAGCACAACGTGGTTCTGATGATTATGGAATTGCTTGTTGTGTATCTTACCAAGATTTAGGTAAATCTATTCAGTTTTTTGGAGCACGTACTAACTTAGCTAAAACATTACTGTTAGCTATTAATGGTGGTCGTTGTGAAATTACTGGAAAACAAATGGTTAAAGGTATTGAGCCATATGATGGTGAATATTTAGACTTCGATAAAGTTATGGCTAACTTTAAAATAGCTATGAAGGAAGTGGCGAGAGTTTATAATGATTCCATGAACATTATTCACTACATGCACGATAAATACTATTACGAAAAAGCTCAAATGGCATTGATTGATACCAACCCAAGCATTAATATTGCTTACGGTATTGCTGGTTTATCCATTGTAGCAGATTCACTTTCAGCAATCAAATATGCACAAGTAAAACCAATTAGAAATGAAGAAGGTTTAACTGTTGATTTTGAAATTCAAGGCGAGTTTCCATGCTTTGGTAATGATGAGGATGGCGTGGATGAATTAGCTGCAAAAGCTGTAGCTGACTTCAATGATGAGTTAAAAAAATTACCAGTATATAAAAATGCTGAACCAACAATGTCAGTATTAACAATTACATCAAATGTATCTTATGGTAAGAAAACTGGAGCAACACCAGATGGTAGAGCAAAAGGAATTCCATTTGCTCCGGGAGCAAACCCTATGCATGGTCGTGATTGTAATGGTGCCATAGCTTCATTAAGTTCAGTTGCTAAAATTGATTATAAGGATTCATTAGATGGTATTTCAAATACCTTCTCAATAGTACCAAAATCTTTAGGAGCTGATACTGATGAAAGAATAGAGAATTTATCAACCATCATAGACGGTTATTTTATCAAAAACGCACAACATTTAAATGTCAATGTACTTGATAAAGAAATGTTACTTGATGCTATGGAACACCCAGAGGAATATCCTCAATTAACAATTCGTGTTTCTGGTTACGCTGTAAATTTTGTAAGATTAACAAAAGAGCAGCAAATGGAAGTTATTACACGTTCTTTCCACGAATCCATGTAGTTTTATTAATATTTTGAAAACATCTGAAAAAGGGGTTTAATCACTTTTTTTTCGGATGTTTTTTTTAAAAACCTTGACTTATCAAAACACAAGATAACATATTAAACGTACACTCTATTGAATCATTTGGTACCCATGATGGACCAGGTGTGAGAATGGTTGTTTTTCTTCAAGGCTGCAAATTAAAATGTTTGTATTGCCATAACCCAGATACAATTGATACTGCTGGAGGAAAATCATATCCTATTGAAGAGCTTGTTGAAATGGCTTTAAAAACGAAACCTTACTTTGGTAAGAAAGGTGGCGTAACCGTTTCAGGAGGAGAACCTTTGTTGCAAGCAAAAGCTTTAATTCCTTTTTTTAAGAGACTAAAGGAAGAAGGTATTCATACTAATATTGATACAAACGGTAGGCTATTAAATCATTTTACAGAAGAACTATTAGATAAGTATGCTGATCTGGTAATGCTGGACATTAAGCACATGACAGAGGAAGGGTATGAATATATAACAGGACAACGGAATAAAGAAACAACATTCACATTTGCAAAACATAGAGAAGCCTCTGGAAAAAAAATGTGGCTGCGGTATGTTTTAATACCTGGAATTACCAATACACCCGAATTATTACATGCTATGGGAGAGTATTTTAAAGATTACAAAACCATTGAAAAGATTGAGTTGCAACCTTATCATAAATTAGGTGTTCATAAATGGGAATCTTTAGGATGGGAGTATGAATTGAAAGATGCTAGGGAGAATACAAAAGAAGAAATACAATCCGCAGTTAGTATACTGCAAAAGTACTTTAAAGAAGTAAAAACCAACTAAAGGTGGAGCTGAGAAGCACACTCAAACTTTACAAATAATGAAATGAGCCATAACAAGCAAGTTAGTGTTAACTAAAAATGTTTAATGGCGAATTACATCTGACAAATTAAAAAACAATAAAAAACCAACAGATGAAAACACAAAAACTAAAAAACCGATGGCTAATTGCTGCTTCTGCAGTAGGGATCCATATTTCTATTGGATCTGTTTATGCTTATTCAGTTATGACAAACCCAGTTAAAGATATTTTTGATGTAGATGGAAGTGTAATAAAATGGGCATTCAAAATTGCCATTTTGTTATTAGGTTTATCGGCAGCCTTTTTAGGTAAATGGGTTGAAAAAGTAGGTCCGAAAATAAGCGGAACAACTGCAGGCATATTTTATGGTGTAGGTATTTTAGGTTCTGGATTAGCAGTTCAATTAGAATCGTTATGGCTATTTTATTTATGCTATGGTGTAATAGGCGGAATAGGACTCGGACTAGGTTATATTACTCCTGTTAGTACTTTAGTGAAATGGTTTCCAGACAGACGTGGTTTAGCAACAGGAATGGCTATTATGGGCTTTGGCTTTGCGGCTTTAATTTTTGGACCTGTAATGCAATCATTATTTGATTCTGTTGGAGTATCCAATGCCTTTTACATTTTAGGAGTGATATACATGATATTAATCTTGTCTTCTGCAAGATATATTGAAAGACCTCCAGAAGGCTACTTGCCGGATGGTTTTAAACCAGGAGAAGGAAAAACCATTAAAAAAGATATGGCAAATATTGATGCCAATGCAGCATTAAAAACACCTCGTTTTTATTACATCTGGATTATGATGTTTATTAATATTGCTTGTGGTATTGCTATCATATCTGCGGCAAGCCCGATGATGCAAGAAAAACTCAATTACACCCCTATGGAAGCAGCCGCTATTGTTGGTTTTATTGGAGTTTTTAATGGGTTAGGTAGAATTTTATGGTCTAGTTTGTCTGATTATTTAGGGCGTGCAAATACATATATTATATTCTTTGCATTCCAAATTTTAGCATTCTATTTCTTGCCAAAAATGACTATGGAGCTAAGCTTCTTGATTGTGTTGTTTACGGTAATAACCATGTACGGAGGCGGTTTTGCAACCTTACCCGCATTTTTAGGAGATTTATTCGGAACAAAACAATTAGGCGCTATCCACGGTATGGTGTTAGCAGCATGGGGATTGGCTGGCGTTGTAGGACCTACTATTTATGATATGGTTAAGAACGCAACTGGATCATTAGATACAACCCTGGAAGTTTTTGCAGGATTATTTATTATCGCTTTATTGGTGTCATTGTTAATGAAACGTAATGTCACAAAAGCTTATCGAAAAATGGAGAATAAAGTAGATGAAAATTTAGAGTTTGTTTAAACTTTATTACTTGAATTAGTTATAAAAACACTTCCAATTTTTGGAAGTGTTTTTATTATTTTTATATGATTTCTTAAATAGGAATCTTGGCTATTCTTTAATTAGTCTAAAAGTTTCAACTAAATTATTTTCAACTGCCTTAAATATATAGACTCCCGTTGGTAATTGAGAAATATCAATAGGACTGTTTTTAGATTCCCCTTCTGCAACTCGTTTACCGGTATGGTCAAACACCAAATATTTGTAATCTTTAAACGCTAAGTTTTTAATGTTTACGATTCCTTTAGTTGGATTTGGATAAACAAAGGGCTTATCCGTTAGTTTTGGTTTTTCGATTGGTTTAGGTTCTATAGTTTTAGTGATGTTTTTAGCTAAAGCTGCATTTTCACAAGACAATTCTAAATAGGCTTGTAAATCATCCTTTTCATGGAATATCTCATAGTCTAAATTCTTAGCTTTTTGCAAGTGCTGACATGCTAACTCGTATTCACCTATTTCATAATAAACGGCACCAATATTTCTATGTGCATAAGAATTATTTTCATTTAGCCGAATAGCTTCTTTTAAATCGATAATACCATTTTCGCTATCATTTAAATTATGAAGTATAAAACCTCTTAAAGTTCTAATGTCGCGTTGAACGGCTCCATGACCATACTTTATCAAGTTCTTTTCTCTAGGAAACGCAATATCAATATGATATTTTGCTTTTTCATAATCTTCAAAATCACTTTGCAGGGCTGCTAATACTCTGTGAACAAATGCATGTTTTGGTGATATTTTTAATGCCTTATTAAGAAAATGTTCGGATAATTTATAAGACTTTATTCTATATAAATAAGCTCCCAAATTTAAAAGGAGTCGCGCATTTTCAGGATCAGATTTAACAGCTTTGTACATATAATGCGAGGCATGGTTTTTCATATCAAAATGCGCATAAATCCAAGCTTTACTGTCATAAATACTAGCAAGAGCTTTATTTGAAGGTTCTACCTTACGGCGTTCAGCATTTTTTTTAACACGATAAATTCTCCAGTTTAAATCATTCAGGGCTAAAACTCTATCTCCTAACATACCTCTTATATATGATCTCTTATATCTAGACTTGGTATCGCTAGGGTTTGCTATTAAATTAGCATTAAGTACTTTTAATCGATTATGAAGGTCTTTAATCTTTTCTTCATTTTTTTTATTGAATTGCATAATATGGTCCGTGCGCTCTACAAGTCTACCGTTATTAAAATTCCATGTTGTAACTTTTTCTCCATTTCGATTATATTTATAGGAATTACCTTGAAGTCTTCCATTTAAATAATAAAAGGCCTCATCTAATTTGCCTGTTTTATGAAAGGTTTTAACACTATCTTTTTTCTTACCGCTTCCATACCACATTTCCATTGAGATATTCCCGTTTTTATGAAAATAGCGTTTAACGTTATTAGAATTTGCATTAGAGTTTTGTGAATGTAGGCTACAACATGAAATACAAATAAGAAGTAATAAACTAAGATTTTTCATATTATAAAAGTACACTTTTTAAAGCATAAAAAAAGCACCTACAATGGTAAGTGCTTGTTTATACTTTGTAATTTATGTTTTAATGTTTTTCAACCCATAATCTAGCATTTACAAAAGCCTCTAACCAAGGTGTTACTTCATCTTTACGTCCATCAGGATAATTTGCCCAATTCCATTGGAATGTAGAACGCTCAATATGCGGCATAGTTACTAAATGACGCCCCGTTTTATCACTCATCATTGCAGTATTAAAATCTGAACCATTTGGATTATGAGGATACTGGTCATACCCATATTTAGCAACGATATGATATTTGTCTTCTGAATATGGAAGGTTAAATTTCCCTTCACCATGCGAAATCCAAACCCCTAAAGTCGTGCCTGCAAGTGTTGAAAGCATAACTGAATTATTCTCTTGAATTTTAACCGATGTGAATGAACTTTCGTGTTTATGAGAATCATTATGAAGCATTTTTCCATGAATCTCATGATCTGGATTTATTTCTTCTAATTCCATAAATAATTGACATCCATTACATATTCCAACAGACAATGTATCCTTTCTATCAAAGAAATTTTGAATTGCCTTATTGGCCTTTTCGTTGTATTTAATAGCTCCTGCCCAACCTTTGGCAGATCCTAAAACATCAGAATTAGAAAAACCACCAACGGCTCCTAAAAACTGAATATCTTCTAAAGTTTCACGACCAGAAATTAAATCGGTCATGTGCACATCTTTTACATCAA
>NZ_JBATHX010000418.1:0-3319 GCF_049667265.1 Algibacter sp.
GGTTGGATTTTAGTTATAATTAAAAAAACACAAGAGATTAGAGTAAATACGTTGAAGTTGATTCTTATTAAAGAACCAAAAAAACAGGCAGATAGAAGGGCAGTTATTCGAACAAAATTTTTATAAGAATAAAAAAATTTATAATAATACTTATGCTGCCATGATTAAAAAAAAGGAATACTTAAATATATCAAAAAAAATCATGTTCGAATTTTCGAGTTTAAATGCACAAAAAAAAAATCGATAAAAAAACAAAAAGTGCCTATTCTATAATCACTTACTAAAACAATTATAGAATTATACACTTGTTATGAAGTTCTCCCTAAAAACTAATTAATAGCAATGTAATATCAATTATATTTCGTTGATAACCAATACTCAATTTGAGTATTGGTTATTATTTAAGGTTAGTTTTCGATTAAAGTATAATTTAATTCGGTATATGTAATATGATTTGATGTACTTTTCTAAGAAATATTAAATTAAACAATAAAAAAATACTTAATAGAATAATAAAAATTCCTAAAATAAAATTTAAAATTTTTGACAGCAGCAGTTTTATAAAGCAAAAAAAATGCCAATTTGAAATCTTCAAACTGACACTTTCATTTAATATAATTCTCCCTAAGAACTAATTAATAGCACTGTAAAGATGCGAAATTTAATCCATATTAGCAATACTCAAATTGAGTATTACGATTTTTTAAATAAGATTTTTATTTGTTTTTAGCATCCCTATCAGTTCTCCAGTTGAGGAAATATTTAATTTTTTAAGAATATTTCTTCTATGTGTATCAACTGTATTTGCAGTAATACCAAGGCTTTTTCCAATTTTTTTACTCGAATAACTTAATAACAAAAGCCTTATTATATCACGTTCTCTATTGCTAATATTGTCTGAAAGCAACTTTTGAGAAAAATTATTAAAGTAAATGGTTTCATATTCATTATTCACATTCAATAACTTTGCTGACGCATATACTGGCATTTCAATTTCTGAGGGTAATACGGTATAATGAGCCAATCCAATAATTGGCTTATTTTCACTATCAAATTCAAGTGGTGTTGTATTTTGAACAATATTTACATAATCTCCTTTACCATCTTTAAACCTATAATTCCAAGTATAGCTTGCCCTAATTCTGTCTTTTACCGAAATTTCATCCAAAGTAAAACTCATTAAATGATTTAATGCCTTAAGCCATATTTCTAAATCATCTGGATGGATTCTACTCCAAAAGTATCGCATTCCCTTGGTAATTAGCTCTCTCCTGTCTAAAGTTAAACAAGCACTCATATTTTTACTTATATATTCAAAGGATAAATCTTGAGTATTGGTGATACAGAAAAATGTGGAACTATAAGGCAAATAAGCATCTAACTCTATTATTTTTTCAATATGCTTTTTAAGTGAAGGATTGTCATGCGATTTAAAAATTTTTTTATAAACTTCTTTTATCCTACCACTTGTCATAACGAGAGATTTTATTAAAAATAGGCAAAAATTAACTTAAGTGAAAATATAGAAGTAGAAATTCAAATTTTTAAAATAAAAAAAATCCTGATAAAATTATCAGGATTTTTAATTGTGTGGGCGCAGAGGGATTCGAACCCCCGACCCCTTGGGTGTAAACCAAGTGCTCTGAACCAACTGAGCTATGCGCCCTAATTATTAGGTGTGCAAATATAACCTAGTTTTTAATATTGCAAAAACTTTTTTAATAAAAAATTAAATTATTTCAGCTACTACAAATGTGCTACCTCCAATGAATACAAAATCATTGGTATTTGCTGATTTCAAAGCCATATTATATGCTTCATTAACAGAGCTATAGGCTTTTCCTTTTATATTATACTTGGACAATTCTTGCTTTAACATATTTGCATCCAACCCTCTTGGAATATCAGGTTTACAGAAGTAATAAACGGCATTTTCAGGCAATAAATGGACAATAGAACTCAAATCTTTATCATTTACTACACCAAAAACAATATGTAGGGATTCAAATTTTTCATTTTTAAGCTGTTGCATCACATACGTTAAACCTTCCGTATTGTGTCCAGTATCGCAAACTACTTTAGGGCTTTCATTTAATATTTGCCAACGGCCCAACAATCCTGTATTTCTGACTACATTTAATAAGGCTTGTTTTACGTTTTGCTTGGTTATTTTAAACCCTATTTCTTGGAGCTCTTTTACAGTTTGCAAAACTGTTTTTATATTTTTAGACTGGTAACTTCCTATTAAATCTGATTTATAGTCCTGATGAACCTCTTTATCAGCAAAAGTAATTCTTGAATGATTCTTTTTTGCTAATTGATTAAAAACAGATTGTGTTTCATGCTGGGTTTCACCAACTACTACTGGAATATTTGGTTTAATAATACCTCCTTTTTCAAAAGCTATGGCTTCCAATGTGTTTCCTAAAAACTGCGTGTGATCTAATCCAATATTTGTAATTACAGAAACCTCTGGAGTAATAATATTTGTAGAATCTAATCGTCCTCCTAAACCAACTTCTATAACTGCAATATCAACTTTTTGCTTCGCGAAATAATCAAATGCCATACCTACTGTCATCTCAAAAAAAGACAACTTATTAGCATCTAGAAAAGGTTTATTTCGTTTTATGAAACCAATAACAAACTGCCTGCTAACTTCCTTTCCGTTAATTTTAATGCGCTCTCTGAAGTCTTTTAAATGCGGCGAGGTATATAACCCAACTTTATATCCAGAATCTTGTAAAATGGATGCCAGCATGTGACTTGTTGAACCTTTGCCATTTGTTCCAGCAACGTGAATTGTTTTAAACTTCCTTTCAGGATTATTTAAATGAGTTGCAAGTTTTAAAGTATTTGATAAATCTTTTTTAAAGGCCGTTTTACCCTCTCGTTGATACATTGGTAGTTGAGAAAACATCCAATTTAGTGTATCTTGATATGTCATTGATTACTGACTTAATTTGAAGTTAACACTAACAAAACCAACTTGGCGTGTAGGTGCTTTTGAATCTGCCGGCCATTTATGTGACATGGCTATTTTTTTTGCTGGTTCTAACAAGCATTGTGCTGTATTAGTCGTGCCTTTTTGTCCTGGTTCTGCTGAAACTACATTACCATTTTGGTTTACAATAATTTTCACAATCACCATCCCTGACTCATTACAATCTTGTTTTAGCCTTGTAAAAGAAGCATTTCCTCTACCATTTAAACCATAACCAACACCGTCACTCCCTGTACCTTGACCACCAAAATAACTCGATGCATAAGGGTCGCCATCCAATTGCCCTTTATCGCCAGGTGCATTATCATTGCCCTC
>NZ_JBATHX010000419.1:0-7756 GCF_049667265.1 Algibacter sp.
TTAACATTAATTAAACTAAAGTTATGCCATTATCCGCTAACAATCCTGATAGAGCTTCGTGGTTACACGTTGATAAAAATTCAGACTTTCCTATTCAAAATATTCCTTTTGGCGTTTTTTTAACGCGCGATGATATTATAACCATCGGGACTCGTATTGGAGATACAGCCATTGACCTTGGTGCTTTACATCAATTAGGTTATTTTGAGGGTATACCACTTACAGATGATATTTTTCTTCAAGACACATTAAATGATTTTATTGCTGATGGAAGAAAAACATGGCGAGCCGTAAGAAATAGAATTGCTAAAATTTTTGATGCTAATAATGATTCATTAAAAAATAACAAGCAACATAAGGAAACTATTTTATTTCGTTTGGACGAAATTGAAATGCAACTACCTGTGCATGTTGGCGATTATACTGATTTTTACTCAAGTATGGAACATGCTACGAATGTAGGTTCCATGTTTAGAGATCCCGAAAATGCCTTACTGCCAAACTGGTTGCACATTCCGGTTGGGTATCATGGCAGAAGTAGTTCAATAATTCCTTCGGGAATTCCAATTCACAGACCACAAGGTCAAACATTACCAAATGGTGCTACTGAACCCGTTTTTGGGCCAAGTAAATTGGTGGATTTTGAGTTAGAAATGGCTTTTATTACTACAGATGCTAACGATTTAGGAGAATCTATCCCTATTGCTGAAGCTGAAGAATATATTTTCGGATTAGTATTACTTAATGATTGGAGTGCCCGCGATATTCAAAAATGGGAATATGCACCTTTAGGGCCATTTTTAGCAAAAAACTTTGCGACTTCTATTTCGCCTTGGATTGTAACTTTAGATGCCTTAGAACCATACCGTGTACAAGGCCCAAAACCTATAAAAAAACAACTCGATTATTTAAAGTTTAAAGGGAATAAGAGTTACGATATAAATCTTGAAGTATCCATTCAGCCTCAAGGCGCGAAGGAAAATGTAGTAAGTAAATCGAACTTTAAATATATGTATTGGAATATGGCACAGCAATTAGCGCATCACACCGTTAATGGCTGTCCAATAAATTCTGGCGATATGATGGGAAGTGGTACCGTTTCTGGCCCTACCGAAGATAGTTATGGCTCTATGCTGGAACTAACTTGGAAAGGCGAAAAACCAATTAAACTAAAAGATGGTACCGAACGTAAATTTATAAACGATAACGATACCGTAATTATGCGTGGTTATTGCGAAAAAGATGGTACGCGTATTGGTTTTGGTAAAGTGTCAACCAAATTATTACCTGTTTACAAAAAGAAATAATATATTATTTTATCATAAAAAACGCTCTTAAGCTACTGTTTAAGGGCGTTTTTGTTTTTGGGCGTTCCCCTACCGGGGTCGGGCTTTTCGCTGTACCTGCCTAGCGGCAGGCAAGTCTTTTGTTTCTTGTCATTCTTGAGAAGGCAAGAATCTACAATTAATAATGGCATGTCCAAAATGTAGTTCTACTAGCCAATAAAACAAAAGGATGTCGCTGCAATCCCTGCCTGCCGGCAGGCACGCCTAACGCGAGCTTATCAGCCAAAATTAGTTTATAATCGGCGTTTTTTTATGCATCTATGGAAATCTGTTCTCACATAAATAAAACTTACCAATATTCAACAAAAGAAGGATTTTATCTACAAAATATTAAAAACATTAACACTTTATCCGATTTATTAGCATTTCATATGTAATGTTCGTATTTTGGCACCACTATTGAACAGTAAACCAAATAACCAATAATTTTTGACCCATGAAAAAAATATTACTTTCTACAGTAGTACTACTTTTTATAATTAGTTGTAGTACAAGCAGGCAAATGGAAAAAGCAGTAAATACTGGAAATTACGACCAAGCAATTACCAATGCCATTAGTAAACTGCGTGTTAATAAAGATAAACGAGGTAAAGCAGATATTATAATCATGCTTGAGGAAGCTTTTAATAAAGCTACTGAACGCGGTTTGAACGATATCGCTTTTCTAAAAAAAGATAATAATCCAGAAAATTTTATTCGCATTTACGATGCTTATGTTGATTTGGACAATAGACAAGAGCGTATAAAACCACTTCTACCTTTATATGTAAATGGAAGCGAAATTAAATTGAACTTTAACGATTACGCTTCTCAAATTATAAGCTTTAAAGATGGGGCGTCAGAGCAAATGTATAGCAATGCTCAAGGTCTATTAAATTCTAGCAACAAATTAGATTATCGGTTAGCTTATAATGATTTGCAAAGCATTGAAAATATAAACCCTAATTATAAAGATGTTCGCCAACTAATGGAAGTTGCACATAATAAAGGAACCGATTTTGTTTTAGTTAATATGATTAATGATACCCGAAAAATTATTCCAGCAAGACTGGAAAACGATTTATTAAATTTTAGTAGTTACGGACTTAATAATTTTTGGGCTGTTTATCATAACACACCCGAAGATAAAGTAAACTATGATTATAATATGCGCGTAAACTTAAGGGATATTAACATTTCGCCAGAGCAAATAAAAGAACGTCAAGTAATTAAAGAGAAGCAAATTGCAGACGGCAAAAAAGATTTAATTGAAAATGGAAAGGTTGTAAAAGACAGTCTTGGTAACGCCATTAAAATAGATAATTTAAAAACAGTACGCTGTGAATATTATGAATTTACGCAATTTAAAGCCACACAAGTAAATGGTAATGTGGAATATGTAAATTTAAACACAAATCAATTGGTTGATGCATTTCCTGTAACTAGCGAATTTATTTTTGAACATATTTATGCCACTTCAAGGGGAGATCGTAGAGCTTTAGATTCGGATCTTATGCCATTTTTAGAGAATCGTGCCGTGCCATTCCCTACTGAAGAGCAAATGATTTATGATTCCGGAGAAGATTTAAAACTCCAATTAAAGAATATTATTAATTCTTATACCTTGAATTAAACAAAAAAAACTCTCGATTAAATCGGGAGTTTTTTTTGTGCTTTTATTTTTTCTCTTAAACAAATCTATTCAAATCAACCTCATTAATCGTCCCATGAGATGCATGGGCAACCACTACCCCATTTTTAATCACCAAAATTTGCGGCGATTCGTGCAAAATTTGAAATTTGTAACCGACTTCATTAGAAACCTCGCGGTAATTCAGTAAATCTAAATAGTATAAATCTAAGTCCCTTTCAGTTAAACCATAGGCTTCAACAAACTGGTTCATAACCATTCTGCTAATACCACAACGTGTAGAATGTTTAAAAATCACTTGTGTTTTAGTACTCGATTTTTTATTTATAATTTCCAATTGCGCTAATTCATTTAAAGGAATCCACGGTAATACTTTTTCTTCTTTTGGTTCAGTTGAACCGCCAAATAGTTTATTTATTAATCCCATAGTATATTTTTTTCTTCATCTAATAAGTCGAAACACATTTTAAATCTTACAAACCGACAAAAAGTCACTAATAATCATGCTTCAAGAGACATTTTGTCTTATAAATTCAATTGGTAAGATTATTGACTTATAGCTTATAAAGAAAATAAAATTAAAGTTATGAACCTTAATAATTATACAATTAAATCGCAGGAAGCCATTCAGCAAGCGCAACAAATTGCACAAGGTTTCGGTCAGCAACAAATAGAAAATGAACATATTTTTAAAGGCATTTTTGAAGTTGATGAAAATGTATTGCCATTCCTTTTAAAAAAGTTGAATGTTAACATTTCCATATTAGAACAAGCATTAAACAAGCAAATTGAAAGCTTTTCAAAAGTTTCTGGTGGCGAACTTATGTTATCTCGCGAAGCAGGAAAAACACTTAATGAAGCAGCTATTATTGCTAAAAAAATGAAAGATGACTATGTGTCTATCGAGCATTTAATTCTTGCTGTTTTTAAATCGAATAGCAAAATAGCACAAATGTTAAAAGACCAAGGTGTTACCGAAAAAGGTCTTAGCGCTGCTATTGATGAATTACGAAAAGGCGAAAATGTTACTTCTCAAAGTCAAGAAGAAACTTATAATTCGCTTAATAAATATGCTAAAAACCTAAATCAGTTAGCTAAGGATGGCAAGTTAGATCCTGTAATTGGTCGTGATGAAGAAATACGAAGAATACTTCAAATTTTATCACGTAGAACCAAAAACAACCCGATCCTTGTTGGTGAACCAGGAACTGGTAAAACCGCCATTGCTGAAGGGTTAGCACATAGAATTATAGATGGAGACATTCCAGAAAACTTAAAAGACAAGCAAATTTTCGCGCTTGATATGGGTTCCCTTATTGCGGGTGCAAAATACAAAGGTGAGTTTGAAGAGCGCTTAAAAGCAGTAATCAAAGAAGTTACTACAAGTGATGGCGATGTCGTTCTATTTATTGACGAAATCCACACCCTGGTTGGTGCTGGTGGCGGACAAGGCGCTATGGATGCCGCAAACATTTTAAAACCTGCATTGGCTCGTGGCGAACTACGTGCTATTGGAGCAACCACTTTGGATGAATACCAAAAATACTTTGAAAAAGACAAAGCTTTAGAGCGTCGTTTTCAAAAAGTAATGGTTGATGAACCCGATACGGAAAGTGCTATTTCAATCCTTCGTGGGATTAAAGAAAAGTATGAAACACACCATAAAGTGCGTATTAAAGATGAGGCTATTATTGCTGCTGTGGAATTATCACAGCGATATATTACCAATCGTTTTTTACCAGATAAGGCCATCGATTTAATGGATGAAGCTGCGGCAAAACTGCGAATGGAAATCAATTCTAAACCAGAAGAATTAGATGTTTTAGATAGAAAAATCATGCAGTTGGAGATTGAAATTGAAGCTATTAAACGAGAGAAAGATGAGGCTAAATTAAAATCATTGCGTTCAGATTTAGCAAATATTAAAGAACAACGCAACGAGATTAATGCCAAATGGAAGTCTGAAAAAGAAGTTGTTGACAATATTCAAAATACAAAACAAGCTATTGAAAACTTTAAGCTTGAAGCTGAAAAGGCCGAACGTGAAGGCGATTACGGAAAAGTAGCCGAATTACGTTATGGAAAAATTAAAGAAGCCCAAGAGCAGTTAGAAGTTTTTCAAAAA
Organism: Algibacter sp.; assembly: GCF_049667265.1. GTDB lineage: Bacteria > Bacteroidota > Bacteroidia > Flavobacteriales > Flavobacteriaceae > Algibacter_B. The sequence continues at coordinate 5,102 of NZ_JBATHX010000419.1, forward strand.
CAACTTGATGCCCAAGGAGAAACATCTTTAATTAAAGAAGAAGTAACTTATGATAATATTGCTGAAGTTGTTGCAAAATGGACAGGCATTCCTGTTACCAAAATGCTACAAAGCGATCGTGAAAAGTTATTAAAATTAGAAGATCAGTTGCATAAACGTGTAGTTGGACAAGAGGAAGCTATTGTTGCCGTGAGTGATGCCGTAAGACGAAGTCGTGCAGGTTTACAAAATCCGAAAAAACCTATTGGAACCTTCTTATTTTTAGGAACCACAGGTGTTGGTAAAACAGAGCTTGCAAAAGCATTAGCTGAATATCTATTTGATGATGAAAATGCATTAACTAGAATTGACATGAGCGAGTATCAAGAACGTCATGCGGTAAGTCGATTAGTTGGTGCACCTCCTGGATATGTCGGATATGATGAAGGCGGACAATTAACCGAAGCTGTGCGTAGAAAACCTTATTCTGTAGTACTTTTAGATGAAATTGAAAAAGCGCATCCTGATACTTTCAATATTCTTTTACAAGTTTTAGACGAAGGGCATTTAACAGATAACAAAGGTCGCGTAGCCGATTTCAAAAACACCATTATTATCATGACCTCAAATATGGGAAGTCAGATTATTCAAGAGCGTTTTGAGGCTACAAAAGATATAGATTCTGCAATTGCAGCAGCAAAAGTTGATGTGTTAGCATTATTAAAACAAACGGTACGTCCAGAGTTTTTAAACAGAATTGATGATACTATTATGTTTACGCCATTAAGCAAAGAAAACATTGTTGAAATTGTTGGTTTACAGCTTAAAGGCGTTACTAAAATGATAGCGCAACAAGGCATTACGTTTGACGCAACACAAGAAGCGGTGCAGTATTTAGCTGAAAAAGGTTATAACCCTGAATATGGCGCCAGACCTGTAAAACGTGTCATTCAAAAAGAAGTTTTAAATGAATTAAGTAAAGAAATATTAGCAGGAAAAGTGACAACAGATAGTATCATTCTGCTTGATGCTTTTGATGATAAGTTAGTATTTAGAAATCAAGGTGACTTAGTTATTGAAGAGTCTTAAAATAATATAGATTATTTGTAACAATTTACATTTTAAATAGTCTATTAGTTTGGTTGGTTAGTCCTGCCTGCCGGCAGGCAGGTGAAAGGCAACATGAATCTTGTAATGAGATGATTGTTGCCTTTTTTTATTAAAACGTTTAATAAGATTTCATACAATTGTTTGAAAGCGTAAATAAATCAATAGACACGAGTACTTTTGAAGCGCGTTTAAACTTGCTCAATCCACATTTAGCATAAGTTTAACCATCCGAAACATACTTTTTTACCGTATATCTAGTTAATTGATATTATGGGTTACCGTTTATCTAAAATTAGAGTTTTATAATGATTTTTACATATTTAATTTTTAATTTAGCATGACTATATGCCCCTAACATATATTTTTTTTAATCAAATTTGATTTTTTTCATTCCTCAAGAATTAAATCTATAACAAAAAAACCTACTTAACAAAATATGGATATTTCCAAATACATAGACTATACGTTATTAAAACCATCAACAACCGAACGTGAAATTATTGAATTATGCAATACTGCAAAAGCAAATGGATTTTATAGCGTTTGTATAAGTAGCTGTTATGTTGCTTTGGCAAAAGAACTATTACAAGGTTCAAGAATAAAAGTAATTACAGTTGTAGGCTTTCCATTAGGTAGTATGTCAACAGAAGCTAAAGTTTTTGAGGCTGAAAAGGCCATTTCGGATGGTGCTGATGAAATTGATATGGTTATAAACCTTGGCTATTTAAAAAGCAGAAATTATGTGTCTGTTTTAAAGGATATTAGCGATGTAAAATTAGCCATTGGAAAAACACCTTTAAAGGTGATTCTAGAAATATCTGAATTAAATAAAAATGAAATTATAAAGGCTTCTGAAATTTGCTTAGATGCTAAAGCCGATTTTATAAAAACTTCCACAGGTTTCTCTAAGAGTGGCGCCACTTTAACGGCCGTTAAAATTATTAAAAAAACAATTCGAAATAAAGCTAAAATAAAGGCTTCTGGCGGTATTGGCGATTTTGATATGGCATTGAAATATATTGATGCTGGAGCTGACAGAATAGGAACTTCTAAAGTTATAAAAAGTAATTCTGACCAAATGCAAATTAGAAATACTAAAATTTATACCGATTATATTGAAACAGTTTCTAAAATGAATCCTACTTCAAGTAAAGAATCATCAAAAAAAGCTGAAACTAATAAATAAAAAAATACATCATTCACTATATTAATTTTTGAATGCCTTTTTTTACTATAATTTTCTAATTCCATTTTATTAGTCTTAAATTCACAACTGACAATATCACGTATTATGGTTTTTAGAAATATATTGATTGCTTTGATCCTAGTTTTAATGTCTTCCTGTAAAAATAAAACAGGGGTAAACTCTGAAACTGAAAGTCAGGTAAATCATTTTTATTTTGTTCGGCATGCAGAAAAGGATCGGTCTAATCCTGATAATGATAATCCGAAATTAACAGATACTGGTGTTTCACGCGCTAAGCTTTTAAATACCATTTTAGAAAATGTGAAATTTCATGCTGTATATTCTACAAACTACTTTAGGACTATTGAAACAGCCAAACC
>NZ_JBATHX010000420.1:0-2848 GCF_049667265.1 Algibacter sp.
GGCGGATTCAATTGGGGAGCCATTTATTTAAAATGGGCCTATAATGCAAAACACTAACCACTAACTAATTAGTAAAATTATGGATATAAAGGATATTCAAAACTTAATTAAGTTTGTTGCCAAATCTGGCGCAAGCGAGGTTAAACTAGAAATGGATGATTTAAAGATCACTATTAAAACTGGATCAGAAGGAGGAGATACAACTATTGTGCATCAAGCACCTTCCTCACATATTCCACAACAAGTAATTGCGGCACCAGCACTTGAAACTCCCGCAGCTCCAGCAGCATCGCAAGAATCAGCGGCTCCCGCAGCGGCGTCTGAAAACGCAAAATATATTACAATCAAATCTCCAATAATTGGTACTTTCTACAGAAAACCAGCACCTGACAAGCCTTTATTTGTTGAGGTAGGTCAAACTATTGGTGAAGGTGATGTACTTTGTGTTATTGAAGCTATGAAACTTTTCAACGAAATTGAATCTGAAGTTTCAGGGAAGATAGTTAAGGTATTAGTTGATGATTCATCTCCAGTAGAGTTTGATCAGCCATTATTTTTAGTAGACCCATCTTAATTTTAGGTTATTAGATCTCTCGATTATTAGAAATTTACTTATCTAATAATCCAATAATCGAATAATCATTTGACTAATTATCTAATACAAAAAAGATGTTTAAAAAAATATTAGTTGCCAATAGAGGAGAAATAGCACTTCGTGTTATTAGAACTTGTAAAGAAATGGGTATTAAAACGGTGGCGGTATACTCTACTGTCGATGCCGAAAGTTTGCACGTTAAATTTGCAGATGAAGCTGTTTGTATAGGCCCAGCAGCAAGTAGCGAATCCTACTTAAAAATGTCAAATATTATATCTGCCGCTGAAATTACTAACGCAGATGCCATTCATCCAGGTTACGGATTTCTATCAGAAAACGCTAAATTTTCAAAAATTTGTGAAGAGCACGGTATTAAATTTATTGGTGCATCTCCAGAAATGATTGATAGAATGGGCGACAAAGCAAATGCAAAAGAAACCATGAAAGCTGCTGGAGTGCCTTGTGTACCAGGTAGTGATGGTGTTATAAAAGATTTTGCTGAATGCGAAAAGCTTGCCAAAGAAACCGGTTATCCAGTTATGCTTAAAGCTTCTGCAGGTGGCGGAGGTAAAGGTATGCGTGGTGTTTTCAAACCAGAAAAGCTCAAGGATGCTTGGGATTCTGCAAGACAAGAATCAAAAGCGGCATTTGGAAACGACGATATGTATATGGAAAAGCTTATTGAAGAGCCAAGACATATCGAAATTCAAATTGTAGGCGATTCCAATGGAAAAGCATGTCATTTATCCGAAAGAGATTGCTCAATTCAACGTCGTCATCAAAAACTAACCGAAGAGGTGCCATCACCATTCATGACAGATGCACTTCGTAAAAAAATGGGTAAGGCGGCAGTAAAAGCAGCAGAGTATATTAAATACGAAGGCGCAGGAACTATAGAGTTCTTAGTCGATAAAAACCGTAATTTCTACTTCATGGAAATGAATACACGTATTCAGGTAGAGCACCCAATTACAGAACAAGTAATAGATTTCGATTTAATTCGTGAGCAAATATTGGTTGCCGCAGGTGTGCCAATTTCTGGTAAAAACTACACGCCAAAATTACACTCCATTGAATGTAGAATTAATGCAGAAGACCCTTATAACAATTTCAGACCGTCACCAGGCATGATAACCACATTGCATGCTCCAGGAGGTCATGGTATCCGTCTAGATACGCATGTTTACGCAGGTTATGCCATTCCGCCAAACTACGATTCTATGATTGCAAAGTTAATAACAACGGCGCAAACCAGAGAAGAAGCCATCAATAAAATGAAACGTGCTTTAGATGAGTTTGTAATAGAAGGCATCAAAACAACCATTCCATTCCATAGGCAACTTATGGATCACCCAGATTATTTAGCGGGTAATTATACCACTAAATTTATGGAAGATTTCGTTATGGAAAAACCAACTGAAGAATAAAATATTAAGTCCCGATGCAAATCGGGATTTTTTTTGGCGCCTGCCTGCCGGCAGGCAGGCTTTTCACTATATCTTTTTTACTTTTGTCATATCTGCGTAGGCTGGAATCCATTTTAAATGTTTGGTTTCTCATAATTTTGTAATGGTCTACCATAAAAGCAAAAAAGGATGCCGTTTCAATCCCTAACGCAACCCAGAACTTCAATTTAAAAACCTAAATTAGCGTCATGAATCTTTCTTACTGGGAAATAAAATCATGGCTATCAAATATCGATTTTTGCATCGTAGGTAGTGGTATTGTTGGTCTTAATTGTGCCCTTCAATTAAAAAAACAGTTTCCAAAAGCTAAGATTCTTATTCTTGAAAAAGGCACCTTGCCACAAGGAGCCAGTACAAAAAATGCAGGTTTTGCATGCTTTGGAAGTTTAAGTGAAATACTAGACGATTTAAAAACACATTCCGAAAATGAAGTCATTCAACTTATAAAAAAACGCGTTGATGGACTAAAATTATTAAGACAGACTCTTGGAGACAAGCAGCTAGACTACCAACAACTAGGCGGTTACGAGTTATTTTCAGATTCAGATGAAACACTATTTGAAAGCTGTATGTCGCAAAAAGAAGCTATAAATAAGTTATTAAAACCCATTTTTAAGGATAGTGTATTCAGTTTAAAAGACAATATTTTCAATTTCAAAAACGTAAACGACACCTCTATTTTTAATCAGTTTGAAGGGCAAATTGATACAGGTAAAATGATGGAAGCTTTACTTGAAAAAGTATTTTCAAAAGGCATCAAAATTTTAAATAATATTCAGGTTGAGAG
>NZ_JBATHX010000421.1:0-9146 GCF_049667265.1 Algibacter sp.
CTTTATACGCTTTTCCTGTTATTTTGCTTTAAGTCTTTTGAAAACTTTGAGCAATTTATTTTTGCATTCTTTGGAAAAATAGCTTTAATTCACTATTAGTTTTTCCGGTTGTTTTAGTTAAAAAACAATTAAAAACCGGATATATAGTAACTACATACCCGGTTTATTTATTAAAAAATCAATTATTTTTTAAGTTCCTCTCGCATTTTATCTAAAAAAGGCTTTAGTTCTTTATAAGATTTACCAGTTAATTTAACCATAGTACCGTTAAAAGCTTTACTAGAATTACCTGTGATTTCATTTTTCTCTTCTTTAGTTATTTTTCCATCTTTAAAGTCTTGGTTAGAACTAATATAAGTTTTAACCATATCCATTCTAGATTCACGAAGTGTTTCTTGTTGATCTTCATCTAAATTATATTCAGTTGCTGCAGCTGCAACAAACTTATCGTTTTGACCTACATGCCACTTATTCTGTCCAAAAGTTGCAGAAACCGTCATAACTAATACTAGTACTAAAAGAATTTTTTTCATAATAATAAATTTAATGTTAATAATTAATGTTTGTATATAATCTACTTATTCAATAATCGAACCATTTATTGTTTTTTTTGCCAAATGCGTACATATTCAATTTCAAAATCTACAACACCATCATCTTTTTTTCCATCAGGGCTATTTAACTCTAAATCTTCTTTGCTATCTGGAACACCGTGCCATGGAAATGTTTCTTGATCCAACCAAATATGAATTGGACCGTCCATTACCCAACCATTAGGCAAGTCTCTTTCTTTTGCGAAAGCATCAACTTGTTCTTTTGTTGCTGAAGTAAATAATTTACCATCAACAAAGAGTTTAAGTCCGTTTTCATTCCATTCTATACCGTAAACATGAAAATCATCAGCGACTCGAAAACCATAATCTAAACGTTCTGTATAAACTGTTTTACCTTTTCCTTCTTTACTCCAATCATGAATAGACCACCAAAGCTCTCTATCTTTCCATTCTTTCCCCTTTTGACGATGATCTCCAAATTGTTCAAAAATATCTAATTCGGTCTGACTACCTGTTGCCCAAAAAGCACTAGTAATTTCTGCATCAGCAGCTTTACTTTTTATTTCCATGTAGCCGTATTTAAAATTTTTACGACCAATGAAACATGCTGTAGTAATATTTTGGAATTTTTCTATTTTATTGTCGGGACCCCAAGTTTGCTTGTTATCATCTGCAAAAGGAAAATCTGGTTCCCAACGTGTTTCAAGAATTAATTTACCATCTTCCAAACGATAATTTCTACCTGAAAATTGAGAAGGCGCTCTACCTTTCCAAACTCTTTTATTAGGATAGTCTGGGTCCTTGTAAACTGGTTTCCCGTTTTCAAATTTTCCAACTATGTACCATTTATCTTCATTGATAATAGGATCTTCAAACTCATCACTAGCTTCAGTATTAAGGACCCAATTGCCTTCATTCATTAGATCTGAAAACGGATAAATAATTGAAATGTTTTTATCAGATTTAACAGTATTTGACTGACTTCCACAGCTTAAAACCATTAAAAAAATCAAAAGAGGCAATATTTTTAACATCGTTTTTATTTGTATCATTATTGATTGCATTAAAATTAAATTAAATGAGTTTTAGCTCTTTTGCCAAACTCTAAGGTATTCAATCTCGAAATCTACAATACCATCGCTTTTTTTACTAGCTGGGCTATTAAATTCTAAATCTTCTTTACTGTCTGGTACACCATGCCAAGGAAATGTTTCCTGATCAAACCATAGTTTTATGGGCTTAGTTACCACATAATTTTCGTTTGCTCCATTACCTCCGTTTTCTTTAGCAACATCATCATAGGCATTAATAGTTGCTTTAGGAACGTCTTTAAACAACACACCATCCAAATAAATTTTAACCCCATCTGCACTCCACTCATAACCATAAACATGAAATGCATCTGCTACTCTAAAATCAAGTAAATGGTGCTCGGTATACGTAGTTTTTCCACTTCCAGCTGATGACCAATCATGTATAGACCACCACAACTCTTTGTCTTTTGTAAGCTTACTAGACTGTCTATGATCGCCAAACATTTCAAAAAAGTCGAACTCTGTATTATTACCAGTTCCCCAGAAGGAACTTGTTATTTCAGCATCTGCAGCTTTACATTTAACTTCTAAATACCCATAAACAAACTCCTGTTTTGTAATTACTGCTGCCGTTGTTAAATTTTCATATTTTGTACCATCACTCGCAACTGCAGGAGAAAAATTATAATCTGGTTCCCATCTTGTTTCTAATTTCAGTTTACCATCTTCTAAACGGACATTATTTGTTGAAAATTGTGATGGTGCTCTGCCTTTAAAGTTTGACTGAAATTCACCATTCTTTCCTTGAATAAGCCATTTATTTTCATCCAATACAGCACTATCAAACTCATCACTTACTTCATTATTCAAAACCCAACCACCCATGTTCGATTGGTCTGACATAGGATAATCACTATTTGGTGTATTATCAACAGGAGGAACTACTATTATTATTTCTTCTTCTTCCTCCTCCTCAGCTGGTGCATCACTACCAGAACAGCTAAATTGGAGCGTTAACAGAATAACAAGTCCTAAAGTGAATATCCTATTGGGTTTTATTTCTGAAATCATAAACATAAAAATTATTAACGTACAACCCTTCCTGAACCAGAACCGCCCATTAGTGCTTCTACTTCCGATCGTGTTGAAAAGTTAAAATCTCCTTTTATTGAATGTTTTAAGCACGATGCTGCCACCGCGTATTTAACAGCAGTTTGTGGCTCTTTTAAATCTGCAGTTGTTAATGCAAAAATCAAGCCACCAGCAAAAGAATCACCTCCACCTACTCTATCAACTATATTTTTAATTTCGTAAGATTGATAATTACCGTTTGAATCTAAAGGCGCGAAAAAGGCCTTGTCTGAAGCCACATCATATAACATAGCTCCCCAATTGTTATGTGAAGCCGAATAGCTTTCACGCAATGTGATAGCTACCTTACTCACATTTGGAAATTGTTTTGAAACCTGACGTGCTACATCTGGATAACGAGAGGTATCTAATTTTCCAGCATGTACATCTGTATCACCCGCTTTAATACCTAATACATCATGACAGTCTTCCTCATTTCCAATAACTACATCAATGAAAGGTAAAATTTTACGCATAGTTTCTTGCGCTAATTCTCTAGCAGATTTTGACGCATCCCAATCCCAAAGTTTTCCTCTAAAATTTAAATCTATTGATACAGATGCTCCAGCAGCTTTAGCATTTTTAGCAGCTACCAAAGTTGCCTCTGCAGCATTTTTTGAAAGTGCAGGTGTGATACCACTTAAATGTAACCAGCTTGCACCTTTAAAAATAGCATTCCAATCGTAAGCATCTGGTGGTGTAATAGCGATTGCAGAATCTGCTCTATCATAAATTACATTACTTGGGCGTTGATTGGCACCAGTTTCTAAAAAGTATAAGCCTAAACGACCTTTGCTAGTTCGTAATACATATTGAGTATCTACACCCACGGCACGCACAGAATCAATTGTGGCATCAGCCATAGCGTGTTTTGGAAGCGCTGTAACATAACGTGCTACACCACCGAAATTACAAATTGATGCGGCAACACTAGCTTCTGCGCCAGCATACGTCATATCAAATTGACGTGTTTGTCTTAATCTTAAATTTTCTGGGGCAGCTATTCTGCCCATTATTTCTCCAAATGTTACGACTGTATTCATAATATTTTATACTATTTATTAGCTCTAATCTTTTTTATTAATGTTCTAATTTCTGTGGCATTTTTAGTTATTTCTGCCCAATTTTCTGATTGAATTAATGGACGTTTAGCAACCCATGACCCCCCAATTGCTGTGATTAATGACGATTCTAAATACGAACCTGCATTTTCTAAATTACAACCACCTAATGGAATAAATTTCGGATTTAAATATTGATATGGTGCCACCATGTTTGTTAAGTGATCCATTCCTCCTGAAGATTCAGCTGGAAAATATTTTAGAACTCGACAACCTTCTTCAAGTGCCATTTCAATATCTGTTGGCGTCATAATTCCTGGAGCGAAAGACAATCCTTGTTTTCTCGCCTCTGCAATTATTTTAGGATTACATCCTGGTGCGACTGCAAAATCTGCTCCAGCATCAACCACCGCTTTTACCTGATCGATTGTTAACACGGTTCCAAAACCTAGACAAATTTCGGGCACTTCTTTTTTAATTAAACGCGCAGCATCAAGTGCTACAGGTGTACGAAGTGTTAATTCTATAGAATCAATTCCGCCAGCCAAGAGTGCTTTTGCTAATGGAACTGCATGTTTTAATTCATCAACAATAAGTACAGCAATAATGCCTACTTCGTCTATTTTTTTGATAATTTCTGGCGACATCGCCTGTTGTGCTATTGGATACATTTTGATTTTTTAAAATGTTATAAATAATTTTGAGACATTAATCGTTACAAATAAACTATAAAACCATTAAATAAATTACGCAAAACTTACCCGCTTCATACATTATTTTACCTTTTATTAATATGTATGACTCAAATTAATTTAATATGGAAAAGTTGTATTACTCAGACTTCAAATGCCAATATTGATCCATCCGATCTATATCATATTTTTCATACTCACGCTTAAGCAACCAAAGAGGTCTTTCCAAAGTAAGTTCCCAAGCAAAAATTTCTTTGTACATTTTTTTTACAATGTCTGGGTATTTATTTGCAAGGTTATGCTCTTCGGCGATATCTTTAGAAATATCAAAAAGCATAGCAGGTCGGTCTGGAAAACGAATTAACTTTAAATCGCCATCTCTATAAGCAACTCTAGTTTCCTTTTTCCAAAATAAGGTTTGATGCGGCCTTTCCTTGTTTTCACCTTGAATAAAAGGCATTAAATTTACCCCATCAATATCCTTTAATTCTTTGGTGTCGCCACCTGCAGCAGCGAAAAAAGTAGGCAACAAATCGAAAGTACTTATTGGGTATTTATATGTTGAATTATTCTTGATATGCTTAGGCCAACTCATTACAAAAGGCACACGAATTCCACCTTCTAAATGGTTTGATTTTGTACCACTAAGTGGCGTGTTGATGGACGCATTTTTATCAGAAGGCCCACCGTTATCGTTAGTAAAAACTATGATTGTGTTTTCATCTAACCCCAATTCCTTTAATTTTTTAAACACATTACCACAAGCTCTATCCAATGCTAAAGTCATAGCAGCTAATTCTTTTCTGTTTCCTGTAAGATTTGGAAATTTATCTAAATCGTCTTGTTTTGATTCTAAAGGTGTATGGACCGCATTAAAGGAAAGCATGATAAAAAAAGGATTGTCTTTATTTCGCTCGATAAAATCAATCGCTTTGTCCGCAAAAATATCGGTAGCATATCCGTTTGGTTCTTCAAAAACACCAAACCCATTTTCCATCATTTTATCTTTATGATTATCGGCTAACTTATCTTTATATGCAAAATAACTACGGTCGCCACCTCGAAAGCCATAAAACTCATCAAACCCGCGTTTCATAGGGTGATAACGATCCGCATCTCCTTGATGCCATTTACCATATAATGCTGTTTTATAGCCCTGCTGTTTTAAATAATCTGCCATGGTAACCTGATCTAATGGTAACCCCATATCTTCACCTTTTAAGCCTGAGTTTTCACTCATAAAACCAACCACATTTATTTCTTCATAACCAAACCTTTGCTGATACTTTCCTGTTAAAAGGCCTGCTCTTGAAGGTCCACAAACGGCATCGGTAACATAACCTTGTGAAAATATAACACCACTTTTTGCCAGTTTATCAAGATTTGGTGTTTTCAAATCTTTGCTGCCTTGAAATCCAAAATCGGCATAACCAGCATCGTCAGCAAACAATAAAATGATGTTTGGTTTTTTTTGTGCAATCGCACTAAATTGGACAGTTAAAATCAATAAAAATACTAACTTGATTGTTTTCATAATTGATAAGAAATTAAATATATACTGAATGAATGATTTACTTATTTTTAAATAAAAAATAAAGCAGACCCAAATCATTTATACAAAAGAACACGAAAACATTATAGTATATGACTTAAAAGTTACCCCTTTAATACACATTATTACCCAAATATAAGAATGAATTAATTTTAGAATAAAAAATTATAAAGAATATCTGTATTCCTTAGGAGTACTTGTCATAATTTGTTTAAACTGTTTATTGAAATTAGGAATGGATTTATAACCTACTGAATAACAGATTTCTGAAATGGGCAAATCTTCCTGAACAAGTAAACGCGACGCATTTCTAACACGCACTTCGTTTAAAAATTCGGTAAAAGATTTGTTGGTCATTTTTTTAAAAAATCTGCAAAATGAATTGGTAGTCATACAGGCAATATCTGCAATTTCTGTTAGGGTAATTTCTTGTGAATAATTATCCGATATATACCGAATTACACTATCTAATCTATCGGGTTTGTCTAACGAATATTGGCGCATATCTGAAGACGATAAAAGCTTTTTATCATCAACTTTTGATAATCTAAATAGAATATCTAATACTTTAATAGATTGTTGAGCGGTTGACAATTTTGGAATCTCCATTAGCTCATTATGAAGTTTTTTACTAACACTTCTTCCAAACGACACGCCGAATTTTGATATATCGAGAAGATCATTTATTTCTGAAAATTCGGGGTTTTTAAAAGTATCTTCACCTATAAAATTTTTTAAAAATTTTATAACAATAGTCTTAACCCTTAGACCCTTATTGTCTTCATAATATTCCGGATCGTTACGCCAAAGATGTGGTAAATATCCACCTACCAGTACCAATTCACCAGGATAAAAAGGATCAACACTATCTCCCACAAAACGTATACCTGTACTTTTTGATATATATAGCAACTCAAATTGAGGGTGGTAATGCCATGCAACATCTAAACAAGGTTCATCACGTTCTTCTGCAGTTAATCGTTTATTTATATAGGTGTTTGAATCTTTTAATACTAGTTTCATCGTATGGTTTGTTGGTGTTTTAAAAATATAATTGCAAGTACAATATATTCTTTGGATTTACTAATATAAAAAAAAACAACTACACCACCATTTAATAACGATATTTTAACTAATTCTCCTGTTTTTTGGTAATAATGTAAAAAACACACTATCTATCTAATCAAATTTACCCTTCATCATAATAATTATATATACAAGAATTTTAGTGTACAAAAAAGGTAAACAAAATAAATCGTTTTGAAAAAAGGTAATTTCTATTAAGAGTGGGGTAATATGAACTTAATATAAACCTCTAATAACCCGTAAATTGCATGAACAATTATTCTAACTATTAAATTTCAAAAAACATGAAAAAAATTTACACTACTACTTTATTTGTTTTTGCACTTGTTGCTTTAATGAATGCACAAACAACTATCTACGATTCTGCCTTTGACGAAGCTAGCTACGATGATGCAGGGGTCCAAGCTAACTTAAATGCTCACCCAGATTGGTTAGCAGGACATAATAATGGAACTTCTATTTGGAATGCAAATGCTAATGACCAAATTGAAACAGGTGCTAACTTTGCCTACTCTGTATTGCAAACACCAATTACAGGAGTTGAAAATGACGTTATTACTGTTACTACTGTTATCATGTTAGGCTTTAACAATCAAGCTTTTGATGCAGATGACACTAACATGGCATTATGTGCTCTTACTCCAGGTAATCCTACTCCTGGACCTGGCGGTAGCACGGTAATTCTTGGACAACAAAGAGATGGTGTTACAATACAAGCACAAGCTAGCACCACAAGTATTGATCTTTCAGATGCTGGCCCAGGTGGATTTGCTACCAATCCAACTATAAGTCAAGCAAATAAATCTGCTTATGAAATTATTATGGAATATACATTAGGTGCTGATGCCGCTTCATCTACTAAAAAAGTAAGAATTAGAAATGTAGGTACGGTTCCAGAATCTTCTGCAATAGAAACTTCTTCAGGAGGCCTTAGACAACAAGTTTATGATGCTTTAACGGGCTCAGGAGCTTTCTATTTTAACTGGGCTTTAGGTTTCTTTCAAAATGGAGATGAAATTAATAGAATTGTTAATAATAGATTAACAATTACTAGAAACTCACCACTTTTATCAACAAAAAATCACAATGCTTTTGAATTTGGTATGTACCCTAACCCTGTTAAAAATGAATTACACATAAACACAAAAGAGCCTTTACAAAAAGTTGAAATATTTGATTTATTAGGTAAATCTGTAGTTTCTCTTAACAACGTTTCTGAGAGCATTAATGTATCTTCATTAAGCAAATCGCTTTATATTATAAAGTTAACTTCTGAAAGAGGAGTATCTACAAAGAAGTTTATAAAAGACTAATTAACTTTCACAATAAAAGCTCATACTATTATTTATTTGGTATGAGCTTTTATATTTAATAAAAACACATTATAAATTGAAATTCAATAAATTAATTCATTAAAAATTATATGAGACTCTCAAAGAGACTTGGCATTTTATTCTTGATTACAGCATGTACTTTTACTACTTACTCTCAACAAAAAAGCCTTGAATTAAATGGACTTATAATAGACGAAACTAATTTCCCTATTCCGTATGCTGCTGTTGGCATACCTTCAAAATATATTGGCACCGCCAGTACAGAAGATGGCACTTTTAATTTATTGCTTTCAAAAAGTAATCTAGCAGATTCTCTAGAAGTTTCAAGTATTGGTTATGAAACTTTTAAAATTAAAGTTCAAGATTTTATTAATCAAAAGGATAAAACTATAATTATAAAAGAAGACATTGTTTCTCTAGATGAAGTAAAACTTTTAAAATCTTCCGATTATGTAAAGCTAGCACTAAAAAATAGGCGTAAAACCACAATTACAACACCTCATCAATTAAATATTTTATATAGACGTTTTTCTGAAGAAGATGGTAAAGCTAGATTTTTAGTTGAGCATTACATGAATGTTTTGGATTATGGACCTCAATCAGGGGATTTTATTGGTGAAGAAATTGTAGCAGGACGTAAATCGGCAGATTACAGATTTTTAAAAAAGAAAATGAATGGACACCCTATTAATGTAATTACTA
>NZ_JBATHX010000422.1:0-16086 GCF_049667265.1 Algibacter sp.
GCCCGACCCCTGAGGGTAACGCCCAAATTAAAAAATTATACCTATATATATATAGTGTTGGTTTGTTTATACTTTTGAACTCATTATCTTTGCAGCCGAATTTCAATTTTATTTATGATACATATTACTTTACCTGATGGTAGTGTGAAAACGTTTGACGAGGGCGTTACACCAATGGATGTTGCGATAAGCATTAGTGAGGGATTTGCTAGAAATGTTATTTCGGCGAGTTTTAATGGTACAACTGTTGAAACGGTTACGCCTTTAACCACAGATGGTTCGTTGGTTTTATACACCTGGAAAGAAGATGCTGGTAAAACGGCTTTTTGGCATAGTAGTGCGCACGTTTTGGCTCAGGCTATTGAGGAATTGTACCCTAGCGCGAAACTGACTATTGGACCTGCGATTGAGAACGGGTTTTATTATGATGTAGATTTTGGTGAACATACCATAAATGAAAAGGATTTTAAGGCTATTGAAACTAAAATGCTGGAGATTGCACGTGGGAAACATGACTTTAGTTTAAGAGCGGTTTCTAAGGCAGATGCTTTATCATTATATAAGGACAATGCTTTTAAAACGGAATTGATTGAGAATTTAGAGGATGGTACGATTACTTTTTGTGACCATTCAACCTTTACTGACTTATGTCGTGGTGGACACATACCAAATACGGGGATTATAAAAGCCGTTAAGATATTAAGTGTTGCTGGTGCTTATTGGCGTGGTGATGAGAATAAACCTCAGTTAACGCGTGTTTATGGGATTTCGTTCCCTAAGCAAAAGGAGTTAACTGAATATTTAGAAATGCTTGAGGAAGCTAAAAAGCGCGACCATAGAAAGCTTGGTAAAGAGTTAGAGCTTTTTACGTTTTCGCAAAAAGTGGGTGCTGGTTTGCCTTTATGGTTACCAAAAGGTGCTGCTTTACGTGAACGCTTAGAGAATTTTTTGAAAGCTGCGCAGAAAAAAGCGGGTTATGAAATGGTGGTTACGCCACATATTGGACAGAAGGAACTTTATGTAACTTCTGGACATTATGCTAAATATGGTGAAGATAGTTTTCAGCCAATACTCACACCTAAAGAGGATGAAGAGTTTTTATTAAAACCTATGAACTGCCCACACCATTGTGAAATTTACAATAGTAGCCAATGGAGTTATAAGGATTTGCCGAAACGTTATGCTGAATTTGGAACAGTTTACAGATATGAACAAAGTGGTGAATTGCATGGTTTAACTCGGGTTCGTGGTTTTACTCAGGATGATGCACACTTGTTTTGTATGCCAGAACAATTGGATAAAGAGTTTAAGGATGTTATTGATTTGGTGCTTTATGTGTTTGGATCGTTAGGTTTTGAAAACTTTACGGCTCAGGTTTCAGTAAGGGATCCGAAAAATCCAGACAAATATATAGGCGATGTTGCCAATTGGGAAAAAGCGGAGCAAGCAATTATAAATGCCGCGACTGATAAAGGATTAGATTTTGTTATTGAAGAAGGCGAAGCTGCTTTTTATGGCCCGAAGTTGGATTTCATGGTGAAGGATGCTTTAGGAAGACGCTGGCAATTAGGAACTATTCAGGTAGATTACAACTTGCCTGAGCGTTTCGATTTGACCTATAAAGGGAGTGATAATGAGTCGCATAGACCTGTTATGATTCACCGTGCACCCTTTGGAAGTATGGAGCGTTTTATAGCACTATTGTTAGAACATACAGGTGGTAATTTCCCGCTTTGGTTGATGCCAACACAGGCTATTATATTATCAATTAGTGAGAAATATGAAAAATACTCTGAAAAAGTTTTAAATTTGCTAGAAAATGACGAAATTCGCGCCCTTGTAGACCATAGAAGTGAGACTATAGGGAAGAAAATTCGGGAGGCCGAAATGCAGAAACACCCGTATATGATTATCATTGGCGAGCAAGAAGAGCAAGAAGGTAAAATAACTGTGCGACAACACGGTGGCGCAGATTTAGGCATGATTTCTGTAGAAGCTTTCTCTGAAATAATAAAAGAAGACATTAAAAAAACGTTGAAATCGTTTTAAAACATAAAAAAAATAAGTTTAATTTAAAACCATAAAGCCATAGCAATTAGAAGAAGACAGCAACCTAGAAGGGTTTCACAAGAGGATAAACATAAGATTAACTCTAAAATTACAGCACAACAACTACGTCTTGTAGGAGATAATGTAGAAATTGGTATTTATACCAAAGGTGATGCTATGCGAATAGCAAACGAACAAGAGTTAGATTTAGTAGAGATTTCTCCTAATGCTGATCCACCTGTTTGTAAGATTATGGATTATAAGAAGTTTCTTTACGAACAGAAGAAACGGGATAAGGCTTTAAAGTCTAAGGCGACTAAGGTTATTATTAAAGAGATTCGTTTTGGTCCTCAAACTGATGATCATGATTACGAATTTAAAAAGAAACATGCTGAGAAGTTTTTAAAAGAAGGTGCTAAGCTAAAAGCTTTTGTATTCTTTAAAGGACGATCAATTATATTTAAGGAACAGGGACAAATTTTATTATTAAAATTAGCTCAAGACCTTGAGGAGTTTGGCAAAGTTGAGCAAATGCCTCGATTAGAAGGTAAGCGAATGACGATGTTTATTGCTCCAAAGAAATAAGAAAAAATTTCTAAAAGGGTCTTTGATAATTTTCAAAGAAAATTTTATAAATAATGATATGATGCTGAAACAGGTTCAGCACTAAAGTAATTAAGCGAAATAATTTAAACTAGGAAAAGAAAATGCCTAAAATGAAAACAAAATCTAGTGCCAAAAAGCGTTTCAAGCTTACAGGTACTGGTAAGATTAAAAGAAAGCACGCTTTTAAGAGTCACATCTTAACAAAGAAGTCTAAAAAGCGTAAGCTTAAGTTAACTCATGATGGTTTAGTAGATAAAGCAGATGAGAATAACATTAAAACCATGTTACGATTAAAGTAACATGCGTTTTAATCGGTTAAAACAATTTATAAACCCTGGAGTTAGGCTCATTTAAAAGTGTCAATTAATTGACCGCCTACTACAAAACACATTTAAAATTATGCCAAGATCAGTAAATTCTGTGGCCAAAAGAGCCAGAAGAAAAAAGGTGCTAAAACAAGCAAAAGGTTACTTTGGAAGACGTAAAAACGTTTGGACAGTAGCAAAAAATGCGGTTGACAAAGCGATGCAATACTCGTATAGAGACCGTAGAAACAAAAAGAGAACATTCCGTGCATTATGGATTACGCGAATTAACGCTGGAGCCAGATTACATGGTTTATCTTATTCTCAATTTATGGGAAAATTAAAAGCTAATGATATAGAATTAAACCGTAAGGTTTTAGCAGATTTAGCTATGAATAACCCTGAGGCCTTTAAAGCCGTAATAGAGAAAGTAAAATAAGGCGCTTAGCCTATTGTAAAACATATTATTCGCTTAATAAAAAATCCGATTCGAAAGAGTCGGATTTTTTTTTAAATTTTTTATTCGGTAGGAGATTCAATCAAAAAAAGGAACAACTTAAAATGCTAATAGACAGGTTTTTAAATACTTTTAATTTGAACTATTGAAATTGACTAACCTTTATTAATCTCTTTAACTGCGGTTTTAAACTCTTTCCAATTAATGTAACCATCCCCATCCTTATCATAGCCTTCAATTAGTTTTGATGACACAATACCACGGATAAAGCCACTTATTTCTGCTTGTTTTAATAATTCAACTATTTCTGTTTTTGATAATTTTCCGTCGCCACTCTTATCAAAAAAGTCAAATGCGTCCTCTGGAGTTTTAAAATGGTTTGTGATTATAATTTGGATTTTTCTAAGAATTGATTTCTTGGATGCCATATAGTATATAAGTTATTTTAATAAATTTAATAAAAAAAATCTATTTATTGACCCTACTCCAAACATTTTCTTGATAACCCAAATAACAATTTAGTTTAAATAAACATTAAATTGCACGCATTCAATTTAAGACTAACTAAATGGATTTATCAAAAATAAAACTGGTTGTAACTGATATGGATGGCACCTTATTAAACTCTAACCATAAAGTAAGTAAGCGTTTTTTCCAAATATTTAAAAGTTTAAAAAAACACAATATTATTTTTGCCGCTGCAAGTGGCAGGCCCTATTATAGTATTTTAGAAAAGTTAGAACCTATAAAAGACGATATTTATTTTGTTGCGGAAAACGGAGGTCTTATCATAAAAAATGAAAACGTATTATTTAATTCAACAATCAATAAATTAAGTTTACAAAAGATAATAGAGGTATTTAAAGCTTTGGATCGTATTGATGTGGTTTTCTGCACGCAAAAAAAAGCATATATCCAGTCTCAAGACTTTAATTTAATCCAGATAATTTCAGAATTTTATCCTAATTACTCGATCATTAAAAGTTATAAAGAAATTGAAGAGGACATTATAAAAATTGCCCTTTACCATAATGAAAATTCAGAAACATTTTTATTTCATCATTTTAAAGATTTGGGGTCTAATTTTGATATTAAAGTTTCGGGAAAACATTGGTTAGATATATCAGAAAATATGATTAACAAGGGTTTCGCAATTAAGAAACTTCAAAATGACCATAATATTTTATGGGATGAAACTTTAACTTTTGGCGATTACAACAATGACTTAAGTATGCTAGAGCAATCTATGTATAGCTTCGCCATGGAAAACGCACATAATAATGTAAAGGAAATAGCCAATTATGCCACAAAAAGTAATGATGAATTTGGTGTAGAAATAATTTTAGAGAAACTAATTGAAGCTAAAGAAGCCTTATAATTATGTTTTTTGTTTCTTTTTCCTAGCTGCCGGAAATAATACATTATTTAATATTAACCTATACCCTGGTGATGTTGGGTGCAATTCAAGTTCTGTTTTTGCATCACCTACTCTATGCTGATAATCTTCTGGATCATGACCGCCATAAAATGTAAAAAAGCCTTTTCCTTTTATACCATGAATATATTTTGCTTCACCATTAATTTTGGTTTCACCCATTACCAAAACATTTGATTTAATTTCATCTAGAGTAAATGATGTTGTTTGTCCCATAAAACCTTTAACCAACGCTGTATGGTTTTGACATAACATAGATGGAATAGGATCCCATTTTGCTGAAAATTCCATTAAAGAAAAATAATCCGTTGTTTTAGGAATCATCCGTTTTCTGGTCATATCAATAGAAGAGAACTCGTAAACCTTTGGGTTTCTCTCTAAAATAAAATCAGTAAATGCAAAGGTTTTATTATAATCAATTTTATTTTGATAACCTGCATCGCTGCCATCACCATCAAACATGGGTTCACAAATATCAATACCCTCAGCAGATAAGGCGATATCAAAACTATCGGTTGCACTACACATGGCAAACATAAAGCCACCACCAATTACATAATCTCTTATTTTTAATGCAACGGCCAACTTTTCTTCTGAAACTTTATTATAACCTAATTTTTGAGCAAGTTCTTCTGCATCCTTTTTCTCTTCAATATACCAAGAAGCGGCTCTATATTGCGCGTAAAACTTACCGTATTGCCCTGTAAAATCTTCATGATGGAGGTGTAACCAATCAAAAAGTAATAAACCATCATTTAAAACTTCTTCATCATAAACTGTTTCATATGGGATTTCGGCATATTTCAAAACCATAGTAACAGCATCATCCCAAGGCTGCTTTCCTTTAGGTGTATAAACGGCAATTTTAGGAGCTTTTTCTAAAACTACGGCTTCCATATTCTGGCTTGGACTAGCGATATCTTCTAAAATACTTTCGGCTTTTTCATTCGAAATAATTTCGAACGACACCCCTCTAATTTGGCATTCTCGTTGAATGTCCTCAGTATCTGGCAATAAAAAAGATCCTCCTTTGTAGTTGAGTAACCATTTTACTTTTAGATTTTTATTAAGTGTCCAATATGTTATTCCGTAGGCCTTTAAATGATTTTTTTGACTCTCTACATCCATAGGAATTAGAATGTATGATGCGTAAGATTTGAAACAGAAACAAATAAAAAGTAATAAGGTAAATATCTTTTTCAAAATGGGATTAAACTTTATGAGATTCATAGCCTTTTCTTTTTGAAATGACTTAAGCCTTTTAATTATCGGAAAGGTAATTAAAATTTATTTTTAAAAAATGTATTTAACAGGAGTTTAATTCTTAAAATGGCACTTCGTTATCATCGTCATCATTAAACGAGCTACCAAAAGCTTGGTCTGGACTTGCTTTAAAATTATCTGTTTTAAAAGTATCGTCGTTAGCTGCCGCATTCATTTTGGAATGAAACTCAAACGGTGAATCAAAATCATCTAAATTGTCAAACTTACCTAAGTGTCCAATAAACTTTAAACGAATATTTTCCAGACCACCATTACGGTGTTTTGCTATAATAAATTCTGCTTGACCTTCCGTTGGTGAGCGTTCTTCATCATCCCATTCATCAATTTTATAATACTCTGGTCTAAAGATAAAACTAACAATATCCGCATCTTGCTCAATAGCTCCAGATTCACGTAAGTCTGATAATAAAGGGCGTTTACTTCCTCCCCTAGTTTCAACTGCACGCGACAACTGCGATAAAGCAATTACTGGTATATTTAATTCTTTTGCTAATGCCTTTAAGTTTCTAGAAATCATTGATATTTCTTGTTCACGATTTCCGCCATGATTACTACCACCAGTCATCAATTGTAAGTAATCAATCATGATGAGTTTTATGCCGTGTTGAGATGACAAACGACGTGCCTTTGCCCGTAAATCGAATATAGAAAGTGATGGTGTATCATCAATAAATAACGGCGCTTTCTCTAAACCTTTAACTTTTACGTTAAGCTGTTCCCACTCATGTTTCTCAAGTTTTCCAGTTCTTAATTTTTCAGAAGACAAACCTGTTTCACTTGAAATTAAACGTGTTATTAATTGTACAGAAGCCATTTCTAAAGAGAAAAAAGCAACAGGTATATTTTGATCTACAGCAATATTTCTAGCCATAGATAACGTTAACGCTGTTTTACCCATACCAGGTCGCGCAGCAATAATAATTAAATCTGATGGTTGCCACCCCGAAGTTAATTTGTCTAACTTATTAAAGCCCGTTGGAATTCCACTCAGCCCCTCTTTATTAGAGATTTCTTCAATTTTCTTTTTAGCCTGAATTACTAAATCTTGAGCGGTTTCACTCGATTTTTTAATATTTCCTTGGGTAACTTCGTATAATTTTGATTCTGCTTTATCTAATAAATCGAAAACATCTTTGGTTTCATCATAAGAGTCTTCAATTATCTCACTTGAAATTTTAATTAAACTACGTTGAATAAATTTCTGAAGAATAATACGGGCATGAAACTCAATATGTGCCGAAGAAGACACTTTCTGGGTTAAAGAAATAAGATAAAAATCGCCTCCTGCTAATTCTAGTTTTGAATTTTTCTTTAATTGCGTGGAAACGGTTAATAAGTCGACTGGCTCACTATTTTCGAATAATTGAAAAATAGCTTCAAATATATGCTGATGAGCTTCTTTATAAAAAGCATCAGAACTTAAAATGTCAATAACTTCATCGACACCTTTTTTATCAATCATCATCGCTCCAAGAACAACTTCCTCTAAATCAAGCGCTTGAGGCGGTATTTTGCCTTTTTCAAGGTTGATAATTGTACTTTTATCAACTTTATAGCCTTGTAAATGATTGGGTTGTTTCATAACTACAAAAGTAACTAAAAAGTAGGTTGTTTAATGATTTAATAGTTATTCTATGTTAACCATTCGTTAACAATTTAACTGTTAATAAGTTAAAAATATTGTGAATAAGCATAAAAAAGCCGAAGTAATTTACTTCAGCTTTTTTATAAGTAGTTGTTTTAAAAGCCTTAATCTTTATAAACACCCATTTGTGCATATTTATCCATACGTTGAGAAACTAAATCTTTTGGTGATAAGTTTTTAAGCTCCTCATAATTTTTTACAATGGCATCGCTTACAGATTTAAACGTTTTTTCTCTATCTCTGTGAGCTCCACCAAGTGGTTCCTTTATAACGCCATCAACTAGTTTAAGTTTTTTCATATCTGAAGAGGTTAACTTTAAAGCCTCAGCTGCTTGTTCTTTAAATTCCCAGCTACGCCATAAAATAGACGAACATGATTCAGGTGAAATAACAGAATACCAAGTATTTTCGAGCATCAAAACTCTATCTCCAACCCCGATTCCTAAGGCTCCTCCAGAGGCGCCTTCACCAATTATAATCGCAATAATTGGTACTTTTAAACGAGTCATTTCTATTAAATTTCTAGCAATGGCCTCACCTTGTCCGCGTTCTTCAGCCTCCAAACCAGGATACGCACCAGGCGTATCTATAAGTGTTACCACAGGGATTCCAAATTTTTCAGCAGATTTCATTAAGCGCAATGCTTTTCTATAGCCTTCAGGGTTTGCCATCCCAAAGTTTCTGTATTGTCTCGTTTTTGTATTAAATCCTTTTTGTTGACCAATAAACATAAAGCTTTGGTCACCAATTTTACCCAAACCACCAATCATAGCTTTATCATCCTTAAAGTTTCTATCACCGTGCAATTCTAAAAACGTTTTACCACAAATGGCTTTGATATGATCTAAAGTATATGGTCTTTCTGGATGACGTGAAAGCTGTACTCGCTGCCACGGTGTAATATTTTTATATATTTCTTTTTGGGTAGCTGCTAACTTTTTTTCAATTTGCTTGCAGGTTTCAGATACATCAACATCGCTTTCATCTCCAATTACTTTGCATTTTTGTAATTGGTCTTCGAGTTCTTTAATTGGGAGTTCAAATTCTAAATATTCCATAAGAATTTTTGTTTTGGCTATTATTTTTGGTTAGTACACAAAATTACATATTTTATTTTGTTTTAAAATTAGAATCAAAACGAAATAAAATTTTAATTTCTAGAAATCTGGATTATCTAATTATATGATTTTAGTAAATATAAAACTTTAATTTTGTTTAAGGTAATGATGACTTTATTTTTAGTTTTTTGCTGTTTTTTAATAAGCCATTTAAAAGTACTACGCTAATAATAATTAAGGCGCCATAATAAAAGGAAGGACTCATTTTTTCCTTTTCAGGAAACAATAGTATTGCCATTATAATTCCATATACTGGTTCTAAATTATAGGTTAAAACGACTGTGTAAGGACTGATGGTTTTCATAATATATACGGATGCAATAAATGCATATGCTGTACAGATTGAAGCCAATATAAATAAATACCAAAAATCTGATTGGCTTAAATTGAAAAAATCCTTCGAAAACCCTTCTTCAAAAACCAGGATATAAATGGATATGAAAAACACACCACTTAAAAATTCATAAAATGAAATGGTTGTTGCCGTATGTTTCTTTAAAAAACTACCATTAAGTACGGCAAATAATGATGATAAAAAGGCAGATGAAATTCCCAAAATAATGCCGTTTAAATATTTTATTTCACTTTGAGTAATAATTACAACACCTAGTATTACAATAAAACCAAACAAAATTTCATACCAAATAATTTTTCGTTTGTAAATAATAGGTTCAATAAATGACGCAAAAAATGCACCTGTAGAAAACATTGCCAATGCTATGGATATGTTGGCCTCATCTATAGCTCCGAAAAAAGTAATCCAATGCAGGGCTATAATAATTCCAGCAACAGATAATCTTACAATTGATTTAAAGTTAATTTTTAATTTAACCTTGGCTATTTTTATATATCCAAACATTAAAATTGTGGCAATAACCATCCTAAACCAAACAAGTGGAACTGCCTTTATGGAAATAAGCTCCCCTAAAATAGCCGTAAAGCCAGCTATAAAAACCAGAAAATGAAGATGGAAATAATTTTTGACTTTATCGTTTAGCATTGTACAGCATGTAGGCTGCTAAAATACCAAAAATGATATTAGGAAACCACACGGCAATTATAGGATTAAAATCAGACTGCTCGGCCATAACGCCAAATATTTTATCGAAAAACACAAATATCATAGCAATACAAATACCTATTGCTAAATTAACACCCATTCCGCCACGCCTTTTTTTAGAAGATACAGCTACAGCAATAATCGTTAAAATAAACACAGATACTGGCAAACTCCATTTCCTGTATAATACCAATTTAAAACGCCCCACATTTGATGATCCTCTTGCCTCCTCTTTTGCAATAAACTCTTTTAAATCGCCATACATTTTAGTTTCCGCAGCATAAATAACAGGGATTAAATCGTCAACATCAAACGAAAGTAAGGTGTCTTTTTTTCTCAAAATTTCGAGCTGATCTTCATTCTCTCCAATATCTCTTTTTACATAATTTATCAACCTATAAACGGAATCCTTTGGTATATATCTAATACTTGATGCAGAGATTTTAAATTTAAGTTTGTTATCTTCAAAATGCTCTAAAGTGAAGTTATTCCCAACATTATTGGCAACATCAAAATTACTAACATAAATAATTTCGTTGTCATTTATTTGCCTAAAAACATTTGTGTTTTCTACAGCACTTCTGCTTTTATGAAGGTATTTATAAGAAAAATTATTAAAACCTTCACTTGCCTTTGGTGCAAGAAATAAGCCTAGAATAATTGCTAAAAAAGCTACTATAGTAGCGCCAATCATATAAGGCCTTAAAAAACGTGTAAATGAAACTCCCGAACTTAAAAAAGCAATAACCTCGGTATTATTGGCAAGTTTTGAGGTAAACCAAATTACGGATAAGAATAAAAACAGCGGAAAAAGTAAATGAGCGAAATAAATTGTGAAATCTAAAAAATAATAAAGCACCTCATTTATTGGCACTTCATTTTCAAGAATTTTACCAATTTTTTCAGCAAGATGAACTGTTATTCCAATTGGAATAAACAAAAGCAACATCATGAAAAATGTAAACAGATAACGTTTTAATATGTACCAATCTAATATCTTCATTAATATGCCTACAAACGATTATTCATTTGTTTTACCATTTGGTCTTTCCAAATTCTAAAATCTCCTGCTAATATATGTTTTCTTGCTTCGCGAACCAACCACAAATAAAAACCAAGATTATGAATAGTCGCTATTTGCTTGCCTAACAACTCGTTCACGGTAAATAAATGTCTTAAATAAGCTTTGCTATATTCCGTATCTACAAATGTAATTGCCATCTCATCAACTGGTGAAAAATCATCAGCCCATTTTAAGTTTTTAATATTTATACTTCCGAATGCTGTAAACAACATACCGTTTCTTGCATTTCGAGTTGGCATCACACAATCAAACATATCTACTCCTAACGCAATATTTTCTAATATATTGATTGGTGTACCCACACCCATTAAATATCTTGGTTTATCTTCTGGCAAAATAGAACAAACCACATCGGTCATGGCATACATTTCTTCAGCAGGTTCTCCTACTGAAAGTCCTCCAATGGCATTCCCTACGGCACCTGCATTGGCTATATATTCGGCTGATTGTTTACGCAAATCAGTATAAGTACTTCCTTGAACTATTGGAAAAAAAGCTTGATTATAATCGTATTTTAAAGGTGTTTTATCTAAATGATTAATACATCTATCCAACCAACGATGCGTCATGTGCATAGATCGTTTTGCATAGTTATAATCGCATGGATATGGTGTACACTCATCAAAAGCCATAATAATATCAGCACCTATTGTGCGCTGAATTTCCATAACATTTTCTGGAGTAAAGGTATGGTAGCTTCCGTCAATATGTGATTTAAATTTCACACCTTCTTCTTTAATTTTCCTATTGGCAGATAAAGAATAAACTTGGTAGCCACCAGAATCGGTTAAAATATTTCTATCCCAATTCATGAATTT
Organism: Algibacter sp.; assembly: GCF_049667265.1. Classification (GTDB taxonomy): domain Bacteria; phylum Bacteroidota; class Bacteroidia; order Flavobacteriales; family Flavobacteriaceae; genus Algibacter_B. The sequence goes on from NZ_JBATHX010000422.1 coordinate 11,862, forward strand.
ATGAAGCCCACCTGCTTTTTCGATTATGTTGGTTTGCGGTCGTAAATACAAATGATAAGTATTTCCTAAAATAACATCTGGATTTATTTCGTCTTTCAACTCACGCTGATGTACTCCTTTTACTGTAGCCACAGTACCTACTGGCATAAAAATTGGTGTTTCAATGACACCATGATCTGTAGTGATTTTTCCTGCTCTAGCTTTACTTTGAGCATCTTTTGCTAGTAATTCAAATTTCATTATTAACCAGTATAAGCGGCAAAGATAAATAACTGAAAAATGAAAATGATTGTTATGAAAAGAAAATAAATTACTTTTGGCAACGTTTTTGATACTGTTAATGAAATCTAAAAAAACGAACATTATGAGACATTTATTTTTTATTTTAATGATTGCGGTAGCTATTCCCATGGCTATAACAGCACAGACACAACAAGGAATTGGCCTAAAAGGAGGATTAAATTACAATGCTAATGGGGATTATTTTGAATCGATTAACGACAATTATAAGCATCCCGATAGAAATGTAGGTTATCACTTTGGGCTTTTTGGAAAGATTGGAAATCAAATTTATTTTAGACCAGAAATAATTTATACCAGCACAAAAAGTGATTATGATGATGATACTTTTGAAATGCAAAAACTAGATGCACCACTTTTAGTTGGTGTAAAAATTTTAGGCCCAATCAGTGTCTTTGGAGGCCCTTCATTACAATACATTTTAGATTCTGAATTTGATGGTATTGCTATTAATAACGTTGAGGAAGACTTTTCAGTTGGATTGAATTTCGGTATTGGGTTAAGCTTAAAGAAACTTGGAATTGATTTAAGGTATGAACGCGGTTTTAGCGATAACGAAGCTACGTTTATAGGAAACAATGGTATTAACGTTGATAGACTTGACACCAGACCTGATCAATTAATTTTAAGTTTATCGCTATTATTGTAATTTCAAATAATTAGATGAAAACAAAAAACCTCGCAATAGCGAGGTTTTTTTATATTTAAAGAAAGGATTTTTTTAATCTTTAGATGTCGTTTCTTCTGGATCTAAATAATTTGGAATTCCATTTGCTCCTATATCATTTGTAGGATCGCCATCGCCATTTAAATCTTCATTTATAGTAAGTACGCCATCGCCATCATCATCTGAATCTAAATAATCAGCAATGCCATCACCATCTGTATCATCATCAGTTTCATCTGTTAAATCGTCATAATTTACAGTAAACTCACCATCTCCATTTAAATCTTCTAAATAAGATGGTACACCATCACTGTCATGGTCATTCTGAAACATTTGCAAAACATCGAACTTAAAAATTAAAGGTGAATATGCAGGAATATCAGTTTGAACGGCAGAAAAATAGGATAACCCTGAGGGTAAAAACATGACTCCAGACCCGTGATTAAAATAATCAACAGTCCCATCATCAGCTAAAACAAAACTAGCAGACACATTAAACGAGGGTAAAACTTCCTTCCATCCAAAAATAAGTGTTGCCAAGTCAAGATCGGACGGGCTTACTCTACTATCAAAAACATTTCCATCTAAAGTATATCCTTCGTAAATCACTCGAACAGTATCTGCAATTGTTGGAGATTCATCACCGCCTCCTTGATTTAATCTTAATATATAATATGCATAATCGGCATCTTCATAAAACGTATTATGAGTTTCTATATTATCTTTTAATAATGTATGACCAGCAGGAACAGATTCCCCATCAAGCAGTTCGGTAATTTCCAAATCAGAAATACTTGGGTTTGGATTATCTATATAAATATCAGAATTATAATAATGTGTTTCTAAATAATCTAATAATAAATCATTATCAATTACTTGTTGTTCTGTTCTGTCGTTTATTTCAACTACAATTATTTCAGCTTCATCATCATCTTTTTTACATGATGCTAAAACTAAGACTAAACCTAATATTAAAAAACCTATTTTTCTTGAACTCATTATTCCGTATTTTTGAGGCTGCAAGATACAATTTTAATGTATTCTTGCGCAACAACATTAACGTAGTTTTACAATAAAAAATGTATGCGTATAGATAAGTATTTATGGTGTATTAGGTATTACAAAACAAGAACGCTAGCTACAACTGCTTGCAAAAAAGGCCATGTTAGAGTCAATGAAGATGTAGTAAAACCAAGCAGAGAGGTGTATCCGCAAGACATTATTCAAATAAGAAAGGACCAAATAAATTATAAATTAAAAGTAAGCGATATTCCTGAAAGCAGAGTTGGTGCTAAACTTGTTGATATTTACAGGGTAGATACCACACCAAAAGAGCAATTTGAAGCCAAGGAACTATTAAAATATTCGAAGGATTACTACCGAAAAAAAGGAACAGGACGGCCTACTAAAAAAGATAGGCGAGATATTGATGATTATGCTGATGAAGCATCGTTAGATTAAATCTCGTAATTTTTAAATTCTAAATAAGATGTTCTATTTAACCTTTTGAAAAAAAATAAAAATAACCAGATAAAATGAGTAATTTTATACCATAATTTACAAACACATTGTATGACTGTTAAGACTAATATTATCCTTAATCATAACGAAATTAATCATAAAATAAGACGCATTGCTTTTCAAATTTATGAAAGTAATGTTAACGAAAAAGAAGTGATTCTTGCCGGTATTGATAAGAATGGTTATGTGTTTGCAAAAAAACTAAAAACGGTACTTCAAAAAATATCAGACATTAATCCTGTGCTATGCAAAGTAAGTATAGATAAAAAAAATCCGTGGCAAGAAATAAAAACCTCGATTCCTGCGGAACAATACAAAAACAAATCTATTGTACTTGTTGATGATGTTCTAAACTCTGGAACAACATTAATTTATGGTGTAAAACATTTTTTAAATGTGCCTTTAAAACAATTTAAAACCGCGGTATTGGTTAATAGAAATCATAAAAAATACCCTGTAAAAGCAGATTTTAAGGGCATTTCTTTATCTACTTCTTTAAATGAACATATAGATGTTATTTTAGAAGGTAAAGAATTCACAGCTGTTTTAGAATAGTTCCTAAGCTACACTATATCTTTTTTGAAATAACTGCAAAAAAAAAACACCTTTTTCCTTTCTACTTCATAATAAAAATGAAACGTAACTTCGGCTATGCTTAATTTTTCTTTTTTGTACAAAGAAAAAAATTACAATTTTATTTTACAATGATTTCAAAAAAGTGATAATATTATATCTTCAACAACATCATCTTTCGTTTTTTTATCAATGGATACTTTTATTTCGGCTTGATTATAATATTGTGAGCGTTCAAATAAATGTTTTCCAATAAACTCGGTCATTTCTTCAATGGTTTCAATATGCGCTATTAAGGGTCGCTTTGCCTTTTTAAGCAATAATTTATTTGCCAAAGTTGGCAATGAAGCTTTTAAATATATACACTTAACATTTTTTGCAGCAAGAATAATATCCATATTTCCGCTATAACATGGCGTTCCTCCTCCAACTGACAAAATGGTGTTTTTTTCAGAATTTAATAAGGCCTTTAAATAAAGAGCTTCTTGCTTTCTAAAATAGATTTCTCCTTTAGTTTTAAAAATCTTACTAACAGATAAATTTTCTTTATCTTCAATAAAATCATCTAAATCAAGAAAACTATAGTTCAATTTTTCTGCTAATTTCTTTCCAATTGACGTCTTTCCAGATGCCATATACCCTATTAAAACAATGATCATTTTCTCGCTATAAATTGATTATTAAAAACATACGTATTTGAACCACAAAAAAACAAAAATTTCTTCAAAAAAAGTATTGTTTTATTAATTAAACATTTTATATTTGCACCCGCTAACAGCAATACGTTAGTTTGGAATAATGACCTGGTAGCTCAGTTGGTAGAGCATCTCCCTTTTAAGGAGAGGGTCCTGGGTTCGAGCCCCAGCCCGGTCACAAAAAAAAGTTAAGCTTTATTGCTTAACTTTTTTTATTTTTACTTATCTCATTAATGCGCACGTGGCGGAATTGGTAGACGCGCTGGCTTGAGGGGCCAGTATCCGTTTTAGGATGTGGAAGTTCGAATCTTCTCGTGCGCACTTTTTTTTATATCAGCTTCAGCTACCTAAAGCAACTGATTATAAAAATTCACATATTGAGAGTTGTTTGGATACAATTCTATTAACCTCGAGACTACATTCTTTGCTTTGTCAATTTGATGATTTTTTTGATAGATATAGGCTAGTA
>NZ_JBATHX010000423.1:0-1784 GCF_049667265.1 Algibacter sp.
TATTTATAATACAAAAAACTATTAATTTTTTTAATTTCTATATATTGCACTCATTAAAAGCCTAAATAACCTATTTATGAAAAATATTGTTCTATTAATAATCTGCATGTTATGTGCGGAATCTTCACGCTCTCAAACAAACGGAGAATTAGAACTAACCTTGGATGGATGTTTTATTCTTGCCATTCGAAATAACCTAGATTTAAAACAAAACATCTTAGAAATTGAAAAGCAAAAACTTTTGAATGATAAAAGCAAGTATCATTTTTTGCCAAGTGTTAATATGGGAGTCACTCAAGATTATGAATTTGGATTCAACATTGAGCCTTCTACTAATACTAGAGTTAATGAAGATTTTCTTTCTAATGACTTATATTTAAGTGCGTCCATGGATTTGATTAATTTTTCAAATTTTAATAACTATCGAAGATCAAAATCCTCAGTTAACAAAGCATTGTCAGATTCTAGAGTTATTAAAAGTGAATTATTATTAACCATAGCTCAATATTATTTGGATGTTATGTTTAATAATGAATATTTAGGATTGCTTAAAAACCAATTTGAAGAAAGCGAAAAACAAATAAATAGGTTAAATGATGCTTTAAGTTATGGTTACATAGCAAAAAGTGAACTATATGATGCTATTGCAGAACATGCTATTGATAAAAAAAATGTAGAATTAGGAGAAAATAGTAAAAACACAGCGTTATTAAATTTACTATACCTATTAAATTATGAAATAGATACGGAAAAAGTAACTTTTTATGATGCCCTTTTTGAGGTTGATTCCACAGCTTTAAAAGATAAATCCTATTATTTAGAAAGAGTTATAAAAAATAATGCAAAGTCTAAAAGTGCCGATTATAATGTAGATATTCAAAAAGCAAGTGTTGGAGAAGTAAAAGGAAGAGGGTTGCCAACTTTAAAGCTTAAATACCAAATGGAGTCTTTTTATGTAAAGAGTTTAACAGATATTGATGAGGACGTTACGAATTTTGGAAATCAAATAAGAGACAACAAAACCAATTTTATTGGAGCCACTTTAAATATTCCAATTTTTAATGGCGCTAGCGGAAGTTACGATGTTAAAATAGCAAAAAAGGAATATGAAAAAGCACTAATTGAAAAAAAGATAGTCATTAATAATTTAACTTTTGAAGTTGAAAAGGCAATTCAAGATATTCAAAATGCAATAGTGGAGTATAGGTCTTCAAAGGAAGTTTTGGTATCGGCATTAGAATCTTATAGAACCTCTACCCTAAAATACGAGCAAGGAAAAATTAATGCCTTTAACTTTGCAATTGCTAAAAGAAATCTTTTAAGATCGGAACTAGATTTAATAAATGCTAAATATAAGTGGTATTTTAATTCTGTAAAATTAGATATTATTACAAAATACTGAGTGATTTTTTGTAAGAAAAATCATTTTTGTGAATTTTTCCGTTTAAAAACATCTTGATTCGTAAGTAAAAGACTTCAGAAATTGCACTTTTAGATAAATTGTTCTATATACTCGTTAAAATGAGATACTTAGAATGTTTAATTTATATAATTTTGGCGAGTAAATTGTTATTAACCCTCTAAAATAAAAATTATTATGATAAAATTAAACGATTTAATTAAAGACCTAAACTATAATCAAATAGATGAGGTTATCGCAGGTGGAAGAAAAAGGAAAAAAAGAAAAGGAAAAAAACACGGTAAAAAAGGTTCTAGTTCTGGATCAGGAAGTTCTTCATCTTCATCTTCATCATCTTCATCAGGTTGTGGTGCAAGTACAGTTG
>NZ_JBATHX010000424.1:0-13741 GCF_049667265.1 Algibacter sp.
CGCTCATTAATCCATTCTGCAATAATATGTCTTGCGCCTTCTAAAGCGTCTTCAACCGAATTAACATCGCCTTTTACGTATTTAAACGCTATGGAATCCACATCGTTTGCATTCTGGCTCATGATAATTTTTGCCAGCGGCTCTAATCCGCTTTGTCTTGCCTTTTCAGCTTTGGTTTTTCTACTCTTTTTGAAAGGCAAGTATATATCTTCAAGTGTTGTTAAATCTTGAGTAGCTTCAATTTTTAGCTTTAATTCAGGCGTTAACACCTCCTGTTCTTCTAAAGCTTTTAAAATGGCAATTTTTCGTTTTTCTAAGGCTTCAAATTGCTCTTTAAATTTTACAATGTCACCAATTTGAACCTCATCTAAATTCCCGGTACGCTCTTTTCTGTATCGCGATATGAAGGGAATTGTGCAATCCTCATTAAGTAATTCAACCGTGTTTTTAATTGAAACTTCTGGAAGTTGGGTGTGGTTTTTAATATATTTTAATAATGGACTCATGCAGTATGTTTAAATAGAAAATCTCGTCTTCAAAGAAACATTGAAAACGAGATTTTTACAAATATTTAGCTATTTTAATTTTGAGCCTGAGTTTTGGCGTCTTCAATCATTTTCTCATTTGGTAAAATGGCAATATTTACACGCCTATTTTTGGCGCGTCCTTCAGCAGTCGCATTATCATGCAAAGGTTGCGATTCACCAAACCAGTTATTGCTTAACCTTCCTTGGCTTATCCCGTTTTGCGATAAATAATTGGTTACTGAAGTTGCTCTATTTTTAGAAAGTGTCATATTTAAATCTTCTGCACCAACACTATCCGTATGTCCAACTACCAATATATTAGTATCTGGATATTCTTTAAAAACACCTAATAGTTTATCTAAATTTTGTTTCGATTTAGTATTAATACTGAATTTATTAGTTTCAAAATATACGCCACTACCTTCATCAAAGGTTACAACAATGCCTTCATCAACACGCTCTACTTGAGCTCCTGGTATTTCAGTTTCTATTTTTTGAGCCTGTTTATCCATTTTGTTTCCAATAAGTATACCTGCTCCTCCACCAACTACACCTCCAATAACAGCACCTAATTCACCATTGCCGCCTTTACCAACATTATTACCAATTATGGCTCCTAAAATAGCACCTCCAGTAGCACCAATAACAGCACCTTTTTGTTTGTTATTTGCATTTTTAACCGATTTGCAACTAGACAAACTAACTGCTAGTATTAGAGTGAAAATTGTAAAAAATATTTTTTTATTTGTCTTTTTCATGAGTTTATTATTTTAAAATTTTTGTGAAATTCATAGTAATTATAAACGGATTTCCATCAACGGAAACCGTTTGTTGCCATTGCATATCCGTTTCAGATAATGCAGCCAATTTTAATCTAAACCCTTGATTAGTTTCCGACTTACTTTTTTCATTTGTAGGTTTTAACAAAAAGTCATAAAGCCCTGTTTCTGCATTCACTTCTTGAATGGTAAAAACAAAATTTCTGTCTCCTGATGGACAACTAGACTTGTTAATAGCATAAACACCCGTGTTGTTGTTTGGAATGAATTGCCAAGTACTGCCTTCAAAACAATCTTTAGAAGCATCGTTAAGTAAGGTGACATTATAATTTCCTGTTTTGTTATATGAAATAGCACTTAACGTCCAATCCCCTTTAATAACTTTTTTAGAAACCCTTACTGTTTTCGAAGTTCCGCAACTTAATAAACCAATTGCTAAAAATAATAGCATTACTCTTTTCATAATTTACATAATTTTATAATACAAAGGTGCAACAGGTTTGGTTGTTTTATGTTATAAAATTCTTAAATTTTATTACATGTTTTACATGTTTTAAATTTGAAGAGGCCTTTAATAATATTACCTGATCTTTAATATAATTTAGTAAAATCTTGAAAAGTAATGGACATTATGGGAATAGTGTTTTTAACTGTTTGTTCCGACAGTTTTGTGTTAGATATTATATAGGAAATTAGGTGTTTCATTCTAAATAAATTAATTAAAGCGAATGTAGTAAAAACTAAAAAGTTAATCCCAGAATACGCATGTTCATAATTCAATTTATTCCACACACAATTCGAATGAAAAATAAAAATTTTAATCGACCTTAAATTGTTGGTTTAAAAGAAGTTCATATACTTCTCTATATAAGAGAGTTATAAAAAATAAATTTCTAATAAAAGTTTTGAAAATAAAATAAATTGCTTATTATTGCAAATACAAAAAATCTTTTTTTTGTAAACCCCTCAATCTAATGAAATATATTGCTACCTGCTTATTATTACTATGTTTTAGTAATTTGTCTTTTTCACAAAATGACATTGAAAAAAACCCTCCTAAAGAGTCAACAGTCTTTAAATTCCATCCAAACCCTGCGCAGGATGACCTCTTTATTTTAGGGACTAACAAAATAAAAAGCATTGAGCTTTCCGACGTTTTTGGCAATAGAATTGCTCTGTATCAGTTTAATAAAAGCATTATCAAGCTTGATATTTCTGAATTTAAAAGCGGTATTTATTTAATTCAAGTTACGGATGAAAATAATAGGCATGAAATTAAAAAAGTATTTATTAAATAAGCCTTTTTAACTCACCTGCAACCCATTACCAACTTTGGTATCATCAGGATTTACAAACACCAATTTACCATCTGGAGTTTCAGTCATTAAAATCATGCCTTGACTTTCAACGCCACGTAAAGCTCTTGGAGCAAGGTTTACTAATACGGTTACCCGTTTTCCAATGACTTCTTCAGCTGTAAAACTTTCAGCAATTCCAGACACAATGGTTCTTGTATCAATACCAGTATCGACTTTAAGCTTTAAAAGCTTTTTAGTTTTTGGCATTTTTTCTGCTTCAAGAATGGTTCCAACACGGATATCAAGTTTCGTAAAATCTTCAAAAGTAATGGTCTCCTTTTCAGGTTCTACCTTCGCATTTGCAATGTCGTTGGCTTTTTTACTTGCTATTAGCTTATCAAGTTGAAATTGAATGGTTTCATCTTCAATTTTAGAGAATAACAATTCTGCTTCTCCTATTTTGTGTCCAGCTGGCAGTAATGCTTCTTTTGTTTTTATTTGGTTCCATTGAGTTGCTTCAACAAGCTTAGCACCACTTTTATTTTCATTTTTATTACTCTGTGTTAAATTGAGAATATTTTTCAATTTTTCAGAAGTAAAAGGTAAAAACGGCTCACTTAAGGCAGCCAAAGCACTAGCAATTTGAAGTGCCACATACATGATTGTTTTAGTACGTACTTCATCAACTTTAATCATTTTCCAGGGTTCAGCATCGGCTAAATATTTATTTCCTAGTCGCGCTAAATTCATGAGTTCCTGACCTGCTTCTCTAAATCGGTAGCGCTCAATAGAACTTGCAATAACATCAGGATAGGCTTTTATGGCTGCTAAGGTTTCTTCATCTACTTTATCAAATTCTGAAGGTTCTGGAACAACACCATCGTAATATTTGTTAGTTAAAACCACAACACGGTTTATAAAGTTTCCGAAAATAGCCACTAATTCGTTATTGTTTCTTGCTTGAAAATCTTTCCAAGTAAAATCGTTATCCTTAGTTTCTGGAGCATTTGCATTTAATGCATAACGCAAAACATCTTGCTGCCCTGGGAAATCCTTTAAATATTCTGGTAACCAAACCGCCCAATTTTTAGACGTTGATAATTTATTGCCTTCTAAATTTAAAAATTCGTTTGCAGGCACGTTATCAGGTAAAATATAACTGCCCTCCGCCTTTAACATAGCTGGAAAAATAATACAATGGAAAACGATATTATCCTTTCCTATAAAATGCACCAATTTGGTGTCTTTATCTTTCCAATAAGGTTCCCAATCTTTTCCTTCGCGTGCTGCCCATTCTTTGGTAGATGAAATATAGCCAATAGGCGCATCAAACCAAACGTAAAGTACTTTGCCTTCGCCACCTTCAGCTGGAACTGGGATTCCCCAATCCAAATCTCTAGTTACTGCTCTTGGACGTAAACCATCATCAATCCAAGATTTGCATTGCCCATAAACATTAGGTTTCCAATCCTTTTTATGCCCTTCTAAAATCCATTCTTTTAAAAATGCTTCGTGCTTATCTAAAGGTAAAAACCAATGTTTGGTTTCTTTTAAAGTTGGCACATTTCCTGTTATTGCCGATTTCGGATTTATTAAATCGGTTGCATTATGGCTGGTTCCGCAGTTTTCACATTGATCGCCATAACTTTCTTCGTTGCCACATTTTGGGCAAGTTCCTATTACAAATCGGTCTGCTAAAAACTGATTGGCTTCAGCGTCATATAACTGTTCTGAAGTTTCTTCAATAAACTCCCCTTTTTTATCTAAAGTTTTGAAAAACTCTGAAGCTGTTTCATGATGAATGGGTGCAGATGTACGCGAGTAATTATCATAGGTAATACCGAAATCTTCAAACGATTTTTTTATTATCGCATGGTATTTATCAACAATATCTTGAGGTGATACCCCTTCGTTTTTTGCTTTAATGGTAATGGGCACGCCATGTTCATCACTACCACCAATTAAAATAACGTCGTTTCCAGTTAAACGCAAATAACGCGCATAAATATCGGCTGGCACGTAAACGCCTGCTAAATGCCCAATATGAATGGGTCCGTTAGTATAAGGAAGTGCTGTGGTTATGGTGTATCTTTTCGGCATTATATTGTCTTTTTGAAGGCGTAAAAGTACGCAATTTGAGGTCTATTTAGAAAAAAAATGTACATTTACGATATGTCTAAAAAACTTCTCATTTTAAGCTTTATTTGTGTTGCTTTTTTATTTGGAATAAATAATGCATCAGCACAAAATTCGGCTAGTGAAAAACACAGCAATATTTTGAAACATCCTCCATATTTAAAAGCAGGCGATACCGTTGCCATTGTAGCACCATCTGGTATTTTAAAAAATAAAACTAACGAAATACAACAGGCTCAAGACCTTTTAAAACGTTGGGGTTTGCATTCTGTAATCGGAAAACATGTATTTAATGAAGCAGACCATTTTGCTGGATCCGACGATGAGCGTTGTGAAGATTTACAAAACGCGCTTGACGACCCAAAAATAAAGGCCATTTGGTGTGCCCGTGGTGGTTATGGAACGGTTAGGGTTTTGGATAAATTGAATTTTGAAAAATTTAATGCAAACCCAAAATGGGTAATTGGATATTCAGATATTACGGCGCTTCATAACCAAATACACAATGAAGGCGTGGAAAGTTTACATGCCATTATGTGCGTGAGTTTAACAAAAGATGAGTCGGAAATTGAGGCCAGTATTTCTTCCTTTAAAAATTCCATTTTTGGAATTCCATTAAACTATACTTTAGAAGGATCAATATACAATAAAACAGGAACAGCCTCTGGGCAGTTGATTGGAGGGAATTTAACCATGCTTCATACCATGTTAGGCTCGAAAACCAGTATTGATGTTTCTGGAAAAATTTTATTTATTGAAGAAATTGGTGAATACAAGTATCATATAGATCGCATGCTGCAAAGTCTTAAACGTGCTGGATATTTCGATAACTGTAAAGGTGTTATTGTTGGCGATATGAGTAAAATGAGAACTAATACTACACTTTGGGGAACAACTATTGAGCAACTTATTTTGGATGCTTTGTCCGAATACAAATTCCCAATTGCTTTTAACATGCCTGCAGGTCATGAATCAGATAATCGGGCTTTAATTTTGGGCAGAACCATTAATTTAGCCGTTAATAAAAAACAGTCTACTCTTATTTTTTATTAAAAATCTTACAAGCGTATGCGAATTACACTAGCAGACCTGTAATCTTCCGCTTTCTAATTTCGACCAAATCCAAATAAAATGCAATATTTTCGACAAAATGCATAATATTTAGGTTGAAATGCATTTTTTTCTTGATTTTAATTATATTTGTCAGGTAAGATTTCCTAATGTTAAGGTGTCTTTTTTTAAAATCCTCTAAATTTTAAACCTACAATATGAAAAAAATTACTCTTTCTTTGGTATTAATTTTTGCATTTAATTTAGGATTTAGTCAAACTAAATTAGCTAAATTAACTTTTGAAACTGACCCTTCAGATACCGATCCTGCAATAACTGATATTTCATATACAACAAATTTATCTTTTTTAGCTACTAGTTTACCAGTTCCTTCTGGTGAATACTCAGATGGCGACGGTGATTATTTTACCAGAACATATAATGGAGATGTGGCTGGATCTCAAATAAATTCTACTTACACTTATACCAAACCTGTTGATTTAGGAGACTATTTTTTTGCTGCTGGTGATATTGATGATGGTGGACTTTATTCGATTCCTGTAAAAATAGATTTAGATCAAATTGATATTCAATACTATGAAAACTTAGAAATAAGAGTGTATTTAGCTAGTATTACTGGTGAACTTAATGGAGGTGGAAATCTACGGTCTTGGGATAATAGTTTAACTAACCCTAGCTCAGGAAACGATTATGTTCATTTTAATAGCTCTATTGACTCTGGTGCTTATAATAACTTATTATGGGTAGAATCTACAGCCTCTATAGGGTCCTTAAATGGAGAACCTGCAATAGACCATGGCTTTGATGGAAGGGGTGATGCTGGGGCTGCCAATGCTGTTGACACCACTTTTAAACAATTTACTGCTGCCATATCAGGGACAGGAAGTACATTAGATATAGAAATTGAATTCTTCCTTAATAATTTTGCCGAAGATATTGCCATTGATAACATTGAAATATGGGGAGACCTTGTAAGAACACCTTGTACAGGATCATATACAGAATGGGATGGTTCTGCTTGGGATAATGGCGCACCAAACATTAGAACACGTGTGAGAATTCAAGCTGGGCAAACGTATTCAACAGACATAAATGGAGGTAGTTTTTCTGCTTGTAAAATTGATGTTGAAGGAACGCTTGACATTACAGATGGTTATTATGTTGAAGTTGAAAACGAGGTTGTAATAGATGCTGGAGCTACACTATTAGTTCAAAATAATGGCGCGTTTGTTCTTAATAATGATAGCGGATCGTATACTAATAACGGCACTTGTATTGTTAGAAAAAACACTCATTCATTAAATAATTGGTATGATTATACCTATTGGAGCTCGCCAGTAAGTGGCATTACAATTGGTACAAGTCCATTAGCGGATTCTTATAGGCGCTATTGGCATAATGCCAATAACTATTTAGATGTATTGGCTGAAGTTCCTGGAAACACAGATACCTTCATTGCTGGTAGTGATAATATTGATGATAATGGAAATGATTGGCAAGTTGCAACTAATACCACAGTTATAACCCCAGGGGTTGGGTATGTTGCATCTCATAATCCTACTGGGTTTATTTCTGGATTATCCTATTCTTATGATTTTGTTGGAGATCTTAATAATGGCGTTATAACAGCACCTATTGTTTATGATGCCTCAAACACAGGAGGCCATTGGAATCTTATTGGAAACCCATACCCAAGTGCATTGGATTTTGATGCTTTTGTAACAAACAACCCAGGTGTAGTTGATGGCGCGGCATACTTATGGTCTCATGCTACTGCACTATCGGCTACAACAAACGGAAATGAAGATTTCAATTTTTCGCAAAGCGACTACATTATAATAAATACTGGTAGTGGTAGTGTTAATAACAGCCCAGGTAGCTTGTTAGAATATATTCCTTCAGGACAAAGTTTCTTTATTGCCGGGTTATCAAATGCTAATGTTACTTTTAATAATTCAATGCGAATTAAAAACCCAGATAGTAATACCCAATTTTTCAAAAATTCTAATTCAAAAGGTAAAAAAACAAGTCAAGAAAATAAAATCTGGTTGAATTTAACTTCAGATGTTGGTGTATTTAATCAAGTTTTAATTGCCTATGTAGAAGGCGCAACCGACAGTTATGATGGGATGTCTTATGATGCGCCAAGAAATGCAAACAAAGGTGTAGCATCAATTATATACACACTTATAGATGATATTAATGACAAAAAATTTGCAATACAAGGTAAAGGGGTAAACAGTCTTAATGAAGATGAAATAATACCCTTAGGCTTCTTTACTTCTACGGATTCCGCTGCATTGTATGAACTCTCTATAGATCATTTTCAAGGAGATTTCTTTTCAGAAAAAACCACATTCTTAAAAGATAAATTTCTAAATAAAATACATAATTTATCAGATAGCAACTACGTCTTTACTTCTGAGGTAGGTGAATACAATAATCGATTTGAAATTGCATTTAAATCAAGTTTATTATCAACTGATAACATCGATTTAACGGGTATAAATTTAAAAATTATTTCTTTAGACAATCATCTTGTTAACTTTAAAATAACCACAAATGATGTAACCATAAAAGACATAGCTATTTATGATTTATTAGGAAGGAACCTTTACAATTTTTATGGTCATAGTAATTCTGAAACTTACTCACTTAATAATTTAAAAAATACTGCTTATATAGCTAAAGTAAAACTTTCTAATGATGTTATTATCACCAAAAAAATCATGAAAAAATTGTAAATAAACGATACCACAAAATAAGCCAATTTCTTTTTATTAAATCTGAAAAATAATATCCCTATGGGTGACAAAAAGGCTTTACAAACGCAAAAAATTATCAAAATAAACATTTAATATAATACGAACCCTTAATCAAAAACAAATGCTTAAAATTACTACCTCAATAAAAAAATTATGGCTAATTGCACTCAACTCATTAGTCGTGTTTATATTAACTACTACATCAATAGGTGCCCAAAATCCTTATCAGGTAATTCGATTAAACAACGGAGATCCTATAATTGAACCATCCATGTTTAGCAACGCTACTGATGGAGATAACATTAATGGACCATCATTAATTCGTGTTCCAGATTGGATACCTACCATTGAACGCGCGCACTCAACGGCACAATATTACTTATATTTTGCAGACCATATTGGCGACTATATTAGAATGGCATGGGCAGCAAATATAGAAGGCCCATATACATTATATGATGATTCTGTTTCAGTTGGCGATAGAGGTGTTTTAGATAATAATGAAAGCGATATTATATTAGCTAATAATATAGTAATTCAAGAAAACCACTTAGCTTCACCTGATGTGATTGTAGATGATGTTAACCAACGTATCATTATGTACTTTCATTCCGGATCTTCATTTTTTGTAAATGGAACGGAAGTAAATAAACAAGTTTCGTGGGTATCCACATCCCCTTATGGATTAGAGTTTTATAACGGTATTGAACCTATACACTTTGGAAAATCGTATTTCCGTGTTTTTGAATATGACAACGAACTCTATTCTCTTGAAAATCAAGCAAAATTTAGTAAAGCATTAGATTACAATGATCCATGGGGAGCTCCAGTAGGTCATAATTATGAAGATGAATTATGGGAAACTCTAGCTGGGAATCAATTTCAAGACGATATTAATTTATCGCTTTCAGAAATAAGAGTTAGGCACACAGCCGCTCATGTTGAAGGAGACGAATTAATGGTATTCTATTCTAGACGAGGAGAGTTACAAGAACGTATCATGCTATCTACCATAGATTTAAGTGTTGGCGATTGGTCTCTTTGGGACCCTACCTATCCTCCAATAGAAATACTAACACCAAACCCAGGATGGGAAGGTGGCCAAAATACATTAGCCGCTTCACAATCTGGAGATGAAGTAAATGTGAGTCAACTACGTGATCCAGATATATTTAAAGATGCTGACGGACAATATTATGTAGTGTATTCAGGTAATGGAGAAGGTGGACTTGGGATTGCCAAATTATACCCAACTCCAACTTTTAATACAACATTAACCACTACAGCTGATGCTCACATTAAAGGAGGTTCTAGTAGTCCTTTTGGGGGTAATAATAATTTAACTGCATCCTCAGGTGCAACCTCAGGTGACCAAAGAACCATTTATATGAGGTTTGACTTAACTGCGGCAACTGGTATAGAAGATGCTGTGGTTAGAATATATGCAAATGAAACTCAGGCTGGCACATCAATACTTGATTCAGGTAGCCCAATAACTGTTTATGAAACAACAAATGGCTGGGACGAAGCTACAATAGTTGACAGTAACGCGCCGGCACTTGGAAATGTCATCACAACAACATACCTAACCGATGCTAATCAATACTATGAGTGGAACATATCTGAATATGCAAAGGCTAATGAAGGTAATGAAATAACCGTAGCTTTTAAGATTGCACCTTCAAACAGTTTAAGTAATAAGTTTAATAGTCGTGAAAATGTAGCTGGAAACCCAGGACAGTTATTGTTAAAAACAAGCTCAACATTATCAGCAGAGGGTACCGATCTATTACCATCTAATATGGCATTAAAAACCTATCCAAATCCATTTACAGATAGTTTTATTGTAGAAATACCAAATCGTGATGGACAAAGTGCCGTTTCGGTTAAATTAATCAACTTGTTGGGTAAAACTATATTTTCAAAAGAAATATCTTCTCAATCAGAAATTGAATTCAAAGATATCTCCTTAGCTTCAGGAATGTATATGTTGAATGTATCTTATACTGATGGAAAAAGTATTTTGAAAAAAGTAATTAAGGCTGATAATTAAACAAACTAAAGTTTTCAAAGACCATTCTTAATAAATTAAGAACGTATAAAACCTCAGATTTAAAATAATCTGAGGTTTTTTTATACCTTAATTTTAAATTTTATACCCTTATTTAATTAAATCGCCTACATTACCAATGATTCTTTCATCGAATAAATATACTCTACGTGGACTACGAGGTATATTAAACGATTAATATGGGGTAATCAACCATTAAATTTAAGATTAATTAATATATACCCTAATCTTGCTATATAATTATTTAATCTAAAAACCCCTAACAAATGAAAAAATTACAATTACTATTCGTAGCCATGATGCTTTTAATTTCAATTGATGTTAAAGCTGACGATACAATTAACTCTAATTTAGATTTAGACAACCCAGATGTTCGTAAATGTTTGGTAGAAGCTACACAAAGTGAAGGCTGGAAATTAGCAGCATTATATTTTAATGCTGATGAGAAATTAGTTATGATTTTTGAAAAAGATAATAACTCGAAAACTTATATAAGCAAATAATTATTTTTTAATCCAAAATAATATAAACCAGCTTTTCATTATTGTTTAGCTGGTTTTTTTTGTTCCTATTTTGGAAGTTACACTCCAAACTGATTTAAATGGTGGTCTAAATGTTTATAAAACATATTATTCCATTCTTGTTTGGTTAAGGTCCCCAAAGAATGTGATTCCATTCCATCAAAATGATTTTCGCCTAATTGCTGTGCTTTCTTCAAATAGTCTGTTAATCTCGCTTTTTCCTCTACAAAGTTTTTTGCGTTTGAAATTATAAATTGGGGAGCGGTTTTGCTATTTTTTTTATAAGGCTTCTCACTTACAATCGTGTTTTTTATAAATAGCTTCAGCATGAATTTTGTGAATCCGTTTGGTTTTGGGTGCTTATCTTCAAAAGTCATTTCGTAAGTCACGTTGCAATGCGCTAGCATTTGATCGGCACTCATTTTCCCCCAAAGCGGTTTAGTTGTAGGCGATAGATTATTAATTCTGTCAATTACAATTTCAGTTTCTTTAGCATCGAAGATATTTTTCATGGCTTTTAAGTTAGTTGGTTAAAAAATATATTGCAATTTATAAATTTTATTTAAAACCCACGCTCCTTTTGTATTTGCTCATAAGCAGCTTGTACTTGTCTAAACTTTTCTTCAGCACCTTTTTGGTGTTCTTTTCCTAAATGAATTACTTTATCTGGGTGGTACTTTTTAGCCATTTTTCGGTAGGCTTTTTTAATTTCGTCTACGCTGGCACTTTTAGTTATTTCTAATACTTTATAGGCATTATCGCTACTGTTATAAAACATAGCTTTAATACTTTCATAATCTCTTGAGCTTATACCTAAATAGCCTGCAATGGTGTAAATTTGCTTAACCTCCGCTTCAGTTACGTTGCCATCGGCTTTTGCAATTCCAAATAAAAAGTGCATGAGTTGTAACCTTGATGCGTGATCCATCATTTGGCGAATTTGCAAACACACAGGTCGTAACGAAACATTTTGCTTGCTAATATTTTTAAACAATTTAAACGCATTGTTTGCACGTTCTTTACCATACATGTTTAAAAACTGCTGCCGCACAAAATCTAATTCACTTTGTTCTTGCTTTCCATCGGCCTTAATAACTACCGAGGCTAAAACGAGCAAACTGACTTCAAAATCGCCCGATTGGGTTTGTGGACGTTGTCTTGTTTGAGTTCTGTAAGTTGTTCTACCTTTATTTGTTGATTGTCTTTCGCCTAAAAGTGGGCCGCCTTTACCATCTGCCATGGCATCAATAACGCTCCCTAATGCTAAACCAATTATTGCCCCAATGGGACCCCCAAACGACCAGCCTATTGAGGCGCCTATCCATTTTGAAAAACTCATGTAATTTTTTTATTTTTAATACGACCAAATATAACATTGTTAGTCGAATATTTGATTGTTTTGTTACATTTCTAACGTGTTAAGGATAGTAGCGGCATCCTTTTTGCGAGATATCAAACCTATATTTTCCTTTTATAGGAAAGGCTTATTAATTGAAAAATCTCGAAACAAGTTCGGGGCTGCTT
This sequence comes from Algibacter sp., assembly GCF_049667265.1. GTDB lineage: Bacteria > Bacteroidota > Bacteroidia > Flavobacteriales > Flavobacteriaceae > Algibacter_B. The sequence goes on from NZ_JBATHX010000424.1 coordinate 12,693, forward strand.
CGCAGAAAGATATAGCGGATAGCCTGACCTTATAACGCCATAAGCGTTTTAAGGGAACACCCAAATAATTATAACATCATTTTTGATTAACTTTGCACAAATATTAACTTTCAAATAAAAAATTTTAAAAATATGTACCCAGCAGAATTAGTGAAACCAATGCGCGAGGATTTAACCAAAGTTGGTTTTGAAGAATTACATACTGCAGAGGCTGTTGACGCGGCTTTAGCAAAAGAAGGAACAACCTTAGTAGTTGTAAATTCGGTTTGTGGTTGTGCGGCGGCAAATGCTCGTCCGGGCGCTAGAATGAGTTTACAAAACGCAAAAAAACCAGACCATATTGTTACGGTTTTTGCAGGTGTTGATAGAGAAGCTGTTGATGCGGCTCGTGGACACATGGTGCCGTTTCCTCCAAGCTCGCCAAGTATGGCATTATTTAAAGATGGTGAATTGGTGCACATGTTAGAGCGTCATCATATTGAAGGGCGTCCTGCAGAACTTATTGCAGAAAACCTAGTTGATGCTTTTAATGAGCATTGCTAAGATTAAAAAACAGTTTAAACTAAACCACGATTAATTCGTGGTTTTTTTATGCTTTTACGCAACCTTTTCTATTAAATAAATTGGACCTGATGAAAAACACTTCACTTAAAGCTTTCTTATTCTTAATTTGTTTGTGTTTATTGGCCTTTAATTGTGAAGATGAAATTACTCAAGAAGATGAAAGTGCCGAATTAAATACTTTAAGATTAGACATTGAAGCTTTAGCTATTACATCTATTTGTAATGAAGAAACCGAATGTAAATACTTGCCTTTTGGCAGTAAACCTTGTGGTGGTCCAGCTGGTTATTTAATTTATTCAACCTCTATTGATACTGAAAAAATTGAAATGCTAGTTTTAAATTACAAACAAAAAAGTGATGAATTCAATACAAAATGGGGGCTTATGTCAGATTGTAGTATTGTTAATCCGCCAACATCTATTATTTGTGAAAATAATGCTTGTGTTGCTGTGTACTAAAATTTATACCAAATTAATTAGTAGTTG
>NZ_JBATHX010000425.1:0-8189 GCF_049667265.1 Algibacter sp.
TTACCTCAAATAAATCGTCGGTTTTCCTTAATTCTTGAGCCTGTTGTTTATTAATACCATATCTAATGGAGGCATTATTTTTCCAGTTGAAAAATTTATCTTTGTAATTCAAAGTAGACCTAAGTCCTAACAACCCAGAAATGGAGTTACTACCACCAGCATTCCAATTAACAAAAGTAACTTCGTTTAAATCAAAAGTGGCTTTGTTTTTTTGTTTCCATTGCGGACCTGTATATTTTTCTTTTTTATCCTTAATAAAAAGCGAATCTGGTTGCCCGTTTGAAAATTGAAAGCAGAGAACAACTAAAAATAATAGTAAATACTTCATTGGTGTTTGGTAAATAATAAATTATAATTTTTATGAATAACTAAACTCACCAAACTCCGATTTTATTGTAAGCTTTTTTATTTTTGACGCTTCTACTCTACCAATAATTTTTGCATCAACATTGAAAGATTTAGAGATTTCAATGATGCTTTCGGCTGTTTCTGGCGATACATAAATTTCCATTCTGTGGCCACAATTAAAAACCTGATACATTTCTTTCCAATCGGTTTTGGATTGTTCTTGTATTAATTTGAAAAGTGGGGGAATTGGGAACATATTATCTTTTACAATATGAAATTGATCAACAAAATGAAGAATTTTTGTTTGCGCCCCACCTGAGCAATGGACCATGCCGTGAATATGCTCGCTGTTATATTTTGAAAGTATTTTTTTGATTATTGGCGCATACGTTCGTGTTGGCGATAACACTAATTTACCAGCATCAATAGGTGAATTCTCAACTTTGTCAGTTAGTTTTACACCACCCGAATACACCAAATCTTCTGGGACTGAAGCATCAAAACTTTCTGGGTATTTTTTTGCTAAATATTTACTAAATACATCATGGCGCGCAGAAGTTAATCCGTTACTTCCCATACCACCATTATATTGTTTTTCGTATGATGCTTGCCCAAAACTTTCTAAACCAACAATAACATCGCCAGCTTTTATATTGGCGTTATCAATAACATCGGTACGTTTCATTCTAGCAGTTACCGTAGAATCTACAATTATGGTTCTAACCAAATCACCAACATCGGCAGTTTCTCCACCTGTAGAATGTATAGTTACACCAAAGGATTTTAAATCTTCAAGTAATTCTTCAGTTCCGTTTATGATTGCTGAAAGTACTTCACCAGGAATTAAGTTTTTATTTCTTCCTATGGTTGAAGATAGCATGATGTTATCGGTAGCTCCAACACATAATAAATCGTCAATATTCATGATTAAGGCATCTTGCGCAATGCCTTTCCAGACAGAAATATCGCCAGTTTCTTTCCAATACATATATGCTAAGGACGATTTTGTTCCTGCACCATCGGCATGCATAATCAGGCAATAATCGTCATCATTGGTTAAATAATCCGGAACTATTTTACAGAATGCCTTTGGAAATAAACCTTTATCTATATTCTTGATAGCATTGTGTACATCTTCTTTTGATGCCGAAACACCACGTTGTGCATATCGTTTTGAAACCTCTTTACTCATAATGTTGAATTGTGGTGCAAAAGTAAAGTAATATTTTAAAATTAATAGGCTTAAATTGAAATATGAAAAGCGTTTTATTAACGGGTTTTCACCAATTTGGAAGGCGTAGGCTTTTATTGACTTTGTAAAAAAAATTAGCGACCTTTGTTTAACATTGGATATAAATTATTGTAACGATTTTATATCTATAAAACACGCTAAACGAACCTCTTTAAAAGCAAAAAACAATTATACTTAAAGACTTACACTTGCAATCACCCGCGTTAGGGATTGCGGCGAAAAGCCCACAGCCTGACGATAGGAGGTGCGAGGACTTGTAGTGGAAAGCCCGACGACGACCTTAGGAGGCGTAACGCCCAAATAAACAAGCTACCTTGTAAACAACATTTCGCGGTACTTGGTTAGTGGCCAAATTTCATCATCGACCAATAGTTCTAGTTTATCGCAATGGTAACGAATATCTTCGAAAAATGGTTTTACCTTCTTGCAATAGGCATCGGCTTTCTTTTCAACATTTTGAATATCGTTCGCTGTTTTCCGTACTTCAATCATTTTGGTGACATTGGCGTTAATGCCCTCGATATGATTTGAAATTTCTTCGATTAAAATAATTTGCTCTTTTGATACGGTGTTGAATTTTTCTTCGAAAATTTCTTTTAATCCTCGAACGTTTTCAACCAGAATATTTTGATATTTTACTGCTGTTGGCACAATGTGATTTCGAGCAATATCACCTAAAACACGGCTTTCAATTTGAATGTGCATAATGTAAGCCTCGACCTCTATTTCGTAACGGGCTTCGGTTTCAATTTTGCTCATCACGTTCATTTCTTCGAACAGGGCAATGGTTGCCTTTGAAACTCTAGCTTTTAAGGCTTCGGGCGTTGATTTATTATTGCTTAATCCGCGCTTTTTTGCTTCCTTTTCCCATTCGGCGCCATAACCATTGCCTTCAAACAAAATTGGTCTGGACGACTTAATATATTCTCTTAATACATTAAAAACGGCTTCGTCTTTCTTGAGATCTTTTTTATCAATAAGTGCATCAACTTCTTTTTTGAAATCTATAAGTTGTTTTGCCACAATAGTGTTTAAAACCGTCATTGGGTTTCCACAATTAGCCAATGAACCTACAGCTCTGAATTCGAATTTATTACCTGTAAATGCAAATGGCGATGTTCTGTTTCTATCGGTATTATCTAATAAAACATCGGGTATTTTACCTACTACATTTAGTTTTAGCTCTGTTTTTTCTTGAGGTGATAATTTACCTTTTGTAACCCCTTCCAACTCCTCCAACACTTTTGTTAACTGCTCGCCAATAAATACCGAAATAATGGCTGGCGGCGCTTCGTTTGCTCCTAACCTGTGGTCGTTACTTGCTGATGCTATGGCTGCTCTTAATAAAGCTTCGTGCGTATGTACCGCTTTTATAGTATTTATAAAAAAGGTTAAAAACTGAAGATTACTCATGGGTGTTTTTCCTGGCGATAACAAGTTAATTCCTGTATCGGTTGAAAGCGACCAGTTGTTATGTTTACCAGAGCCATTTACACCTGCAAATGGTTTTTCATGCAGCAACACTTTAAAGTTATGGCGAGATGCAACACGGCTCATAATATCCATTAATAAGGCATTATGGTCTACTGCTAAATTTGCTTCTTCATATATAGGTGCTAACTCAAATTGATTTGGAGCTACTTCGTTATGGCGCGTTTTTACAGGAATCCCTAAAAGCATACATTCGGTTTCCAATTCGCGCATAAAGTTTAATGCTCTGCTAGGAATAGACCCAAAATAATGATCGTCCAACTGTTGTCCTTTGGCAGAAGAATGTCCTAATAATGTACGCCCTGTTAAGGTAATATCTGGACGACTGGCAGCCATCATTTTATCAATTAAAAAATACTCTTGCTCCCAACCTAACGACGAGGTTACTTTCTTTACATTTTTATCAAAATATTTACAAACTGCCGTTGCAGCCTCGTCAACAGCATTAAGTGCTCGAAGCAATGGCGTTTTATAATCCAAGGCCTCACCTGTATAAGCAACAAAAATGGTTGGAATACATAATGTTGTACCATAAATAAAGGCTGGCGATGTTGGATCCCAGGCTGTATAACCTCTAGCTTCAAAAGTGTTTCTTATCCCGCCATGTGGAAAACTCGACGCATCAGGCTCTTGTTGCACCAATTGGCTTCCTCCAAATTTCTCAATTGCCATACCACCACCAATGGTTTCAAAAAAGGCATCATGTTTTTCGGCTGTAGCTCCTGTTAACGGCTGAAACCAATGTGTGTAATGTGTTACATTTTTAGATAAGGCCCAATCTTTCATGGAAGAAGCCACTTGATCTGCAATGTTTCTATCAATTTTTTTTCCAAATTGAATGGCATTCATCACACCCACAAAAGCATCTTTAGTTAAGTAATGACGCATCGTATTTTCGTTAAACACGTTTTTACCAAATAAATCTGACCGACGCTCCTTTTCTTCAACCAAAACAGGTTTATATTTAAGCGATTCTTTGATAGCATGAAACCGTAGTGTAGACATCCTTAATATTTTTAGTTAGTGTCTGGTTGTAAACGCAGCAATATTAAATTTCTTTCTTATTGCGCCCTTTTTACTTGTTTTTAATCGCTTGATGCTAGTGCATCAACTCATAAAAAGTAAATAAAAATGACATCAAAAATAATTTAAATTATAAAAATAGTCTGTTTACAACCAGGCACTAAGTTTGAATTGTTAGACAAAAATAAACAGGTTTGACAATAAAACCTTAATTCTGAAAAAATCTTTTAAGCTTTTTTCAGTATTTTCATTAAATAATTAACTTTTTTTAAAATATACCCTAAAATAATAGGGTATAAATAAAAATAACTCATGTTATTACTAAAACACCCCCTATAAATTTAAAGTGAAAGTATAAAAATATATATTTGTGATATTATTATCAATATTTCAATTATAAAATATTCATTATGGCAAAAATTAAATTAGAATACCTTTGGTTAGATGGTTACTTCCCAACTCAAAATTTGAGAAGTAAAACTAAGGTTGAAGAACATGAAAACTTTAAAGGAACTGTTGAAGAATTAGGCCTTTGGTCTTTTGATGGTTCATCTACAAAACAAGCTTCAGGAGGAGCATCTGACTGTATTTTAAAACCAGTTGCAATATATCCAGATCCAGCACGTGTTAATGGATATTTGGTAATGACTGAAGTAATGAACGCTGATGGAACGCCACATATTTCTAACGGACGTGCTACAATTGAGGATGATGATGACGATTTCTGGTTCGGATTCGAACAAGAATACTTCATTATGGATGCTGATAATGATTTACCATTAGGTTTCCCAAGAGGTGGTTACCCAGCTCCACAAGGTATGTACTACTGTTCAGTTGGAGGAAGACACACTCACGGACGTGATTTAGTTGAAGAGCATGCAGATTTATGTATTGACGCTGGATTAAATTTTGAAGGTATTAACCAAGAGGTTGCATCTGGACAATGGGAATTCCAATTGTTTGCTAAAGGCGCTAAAAAAGCCGGAGATGAAATCTGGGTTGCTAGATATTTATTAGATCGTTTAACTGAAGGTCGTGGTATGTACATTGAGTACCACCCAAAACCATTAGGAGATACAGACTGGAATGGATCTGGAATGCACGCTAACTTCTCTAACTCTATCTTAAGAACTTGTGGTTCTAAAGAAAAATATGCTGAGATTTGTGAAGCTTTCCGTCCTGTAACTAAAGAACATATTGCAGTTTATGGCGAGTTTAACGAACAACGTTTAACTGGTAAGCACGAAACGGCATCTATCCACGATTTCTCTTGGGGAGTTTCAGATAGAGGTGCATCAATTCGTATTCCAATTATCGCTGTAGAAAAAGGATATAAAGGATGGTTAGAAGATCGTCGTCCATCTTCAAACGCAGATCCATACAAAGTAGCTGCAAGAATTATTAAAACTGTTAAACCAGTTAAATAATCTTACTACTATTATCATACTAAAAACGCTAACATTAATTTGTTAGCGTTTTTTTTATTCCTATAATTTGGGCGTTACCACAAGGGTCGGGCTTTCCGTTACAAGTCCTCGCACCTCCTCCGTCGGGCTGTGGGCTATCCACTACAATCCCTAACGCGGTGTTTGCGTATTTATGGTTTTAATTGGAAAGGTTGTTTTGTTTTTGGGGAGTTTCGTTTAACCGCTCGGCTATGAGTAGGTGCAATGCAAAGATAAAGTCGCGGTACAAAGCGCTTTATCGATTGTTAAACGAAGTTTTCGTTTTTTTTCTGACAAAGTCAAGTAATATAATCCTAGTACAATTATTTAATATAATAGGTTAAAACTTCCTGTGGGTAAAAATCAAAAGCATAAAAAACACTAATTAAAAAGACTGAAAACAAACCTCTTTAGCGCTGCTAATTAAACTATCGTCTTATTTTTCCAGATGTATTGCCTTCCATTAAACTTACCACATCTTCTTCAGACACCATATTTACATCACCAGGAACTGTATGTTTAAGTGCACAAGCAGCAGTAGCAAAATTTAAAGCCTGTAAATCATCCTCATAATGCAATAAACCATAAATAATTCCAGAAGCAAAGGCATCACCCGTTCCAACACGATCTACTACGTGCGTAACATCCAACATGTCAGCTTTAATATAATCATCGCCGTTCCACATTTTACCCTGTATTTGTTGATGAGAGGCACTTATAGAATTTCTAGTTTTCCCTACAACTTTTTTTATTCTAGGATACCGCTCCATTAATTCTTTAGTTGAAGAACTAAATTTTGGGTCAACTCCACCAATACCAAAAATTTCATTTATACCTCTGGTGCTTGAAAGAACGATATCACAATGTGATGTTAATTCTGGAATTACCTCTTGCATGGTTTTTCCATACTTCCACATATTTTGACGAGAATTAATATCGCCAGAAACAGGAATTCCCATTTTATTGGCGGTTTTAATGGCATCTAAACAGCATTGTGCCGCACCTTCTGAAATGGCAGGCGTAATTCCTGTCCAATGAAACCAATCGGCATCTTTTAGCACCTCTTCCCAATTCACCATGGACGGTTCTATTAGTGAAAAAGCCGAACCTTCCCTTTCATAAATGACTTCACTAGACCTATAAGAAGCACCTTTTTCTAAAAAATATTTACCTATCATATTATCTCCATAAACAACATGTTCAGTACTTAACCAATGTTTACGTAAAAATTGCGTGGCTGCCTTACCCAAAGCGTTATCAGGAAAACGGGTTACGTGCGCCGCTTTCATACCAAGATATCCACACGAAATGGCAACATTTGCCTCGCCTCCGCCATAAACAAGATCGAATGATGTTGCTTGCGAAAACATAGAATATCCGGGTGGTGATAATCGCATCATTACTTCACCAAAAGTGATTACTTTTTTAGCCATAGTTTAAGTTTTATTTAGTTGATTATGCTTGCAATATTTAGTTAAGTACCTAATTTATCACATTTGCATGAAAATTACCAAAAATTAAGGCACAAATAATTATTGAAAAAACGAAGTAATCCCATTTTCAACAAACTCAAGTAATATCTTCTAATTTAATTGCTAAATTAAAACGAACTAAAATTTCCCTTTTGTAAACACTAAAAACATGAAAATGCCATAACAAAGCACTAAAAAGAAGCCTTTAATTCTACTAATTTGAAGTCGATTTGGAATAAAAATAAGAGGAATTAAAACGGCAGAAAAACCAAGCATCCAAAAAATATCGCTCGATAATATTTGTGGTTCAGTAACAGGAATTGGTGTAATTAAAGCTGTTAATCCTAAAACTGATGCAATATTAAAAATATTTGAGCCTATTAAATTCCCTAAGGAAATGGCCTTTTCATGTTTTGCGGCTGCAATTACGGATGCTGCCAACTCCGGCACACTTGTGCCAATGGCAATTAAGGACACGCCAATTACAGCCTCACTAACGCCAACTGAAAGGGCAATTTCTTTTGATCCATCCACCAGCCATTCACTACCAAAATAAAGTGCCGCTGCTCCAATTAATAACCATAATCCTATTCGGAAATTAGAAACTGCTGAAAGCGCATCATCAACTTCTTCAACAACAACATCCTTTTTAGCACCCCTAATAAGTACAATTAAAAAGATTATTAATCCTGTAAATAATATCCCGCCTTCAATGGCTGATAAAACATTGTCGTTTTTTAAAAAATAATATAGCACTATTGAGAACACCATCATTACTGGCCAATTAAGCTTGTAAAACGATTTATCGACTGCAATAGCGCCAACCATGGCCGTAATACCTAAAACCAAACCAATGTTAGCAATATTTGACCCAACCACATTATTAATTGCAATTGCTGGCGAACCTGAAAGTGCTGCTTGTAAGCTCACCAATAATTCGGGTGCAGAGGTTGCAAATGAAACCACCGTCATACCAATTACCATTTTAGAGATATTAAACTTAAAGGATAAAGCTACCGAGGAACGTACTAAAAACTCACCTCCCACTACCAATAATACAAAACCAAGGATAACCCAAATTATACTCATGAAAATTATTTTTTGCGAAGATAATTGAAAGTAAAAAGTGAATTACGAAAAGTTATAAGTTTTTTTAAA
>NZ_JBATHX010000426.1:0-16442 GCF_049667265.1 Algibacter sp.
TAAACATGAACACTTCCATAAAACTGATTTTTTGTTTCTAAACTATACGTTTTTGCTTCTTCCATGTTTCTAAAAACACCAAATGGCGTAACTGGATTATACATACGCTTATATGCCGTAATCAAAAGGGATACTCCAATACTGTTAATTAGAAATGCCTCTGAAATTCGTAATTTCACTAATTCTAAATTATTCGCGATTAATTTTGCCGCTGCAATTGAAAAAGTTCCGCGTGCATCTCTTACATCAATTAAAAAAGGCATGGGCTCGCCATCACATAATTTTATAATAGCATCTATATATTGATTTGCCTTTTTATAATCTAGTTTAGAATTGGAATCCATATTATTAAATTTGCTATAAAGAATCCCTGAACCGTCTGTCCAAAACATAGCATTTTCATAAATAATAATTCCTTCATTTATAATTCCTTCACTCATATTTACTTTAATTAAAACGCGTTAAACTCTAAATACTTTTCATTACTGTATTGTACTGCATTATTTAAATTGGTGCTGATTTTAACGGGAATTACTCCATCATTTCCAATGTTAAGTAGCTTAAACAATAATTTTATATTTATCGATTTAACTAAAAATGATTTTGAAATAACATAGGATTTTAACTCGGAATTTCGAGAAATGAACCTGTATAAGCTACAAGCTTTTACATTACTTACTTGGGTTAAATCAATTAAAATGGGTTTACAATTACCGATTGTAAGTGCCGTAATAACTTCAATAAAAAGGTTTTCAATGTCATTATCCAGAATCCGATCGTCAAACTTTTCGTTAAAACTACAATGTATAATATGTTGGTCTAGCCAAAATTTTACATTATCAAATATCATTTCGTTTTTCATAACATTTCTATTACGAATTCTTATGACAATTCACATGCCATAAATATATTTCCTAAAAAATAATGTTTTAACTATGTGATAATAAGATTGTTATGTCTTTTTTAAAAAATAAAAACAGAACAAAGTACACACGGTATTCCGTGTGTACTTTGTTCTGTTTTTAAAAATAAACGGTATTCCGTTATTTTTTAGTGGGTTTCGAGATTCCCAACTTTGCCATTTTATCGCGTAAGGTACTTGGCTTTAAATCTAATAAATCTGAAGCACTTTTTGCTCCGCTAATTTTCCAATGACATTGTTCCAACACTTGAAGAATATGATTACGCTGTATAGTTTCAAAAGATAAATCTATACTTTTAATTGTCATTTTTGATTTTTGAATTTCAGATTCGAAACCTGGAATTAGAAGCGTTTCATTAGTAGATAAAATGGCAGCTCTTTCAATTAAATTTTCTAGTTCTCGAATATTACCTGGCCAATTATAGGATACCAGTTTACTCATAGAATCATCAGAAATAAATTTAATTCGTTTATCATAAGCCTTATTAAACTTATCTACAAAATGATCTACTAATAAAGGAATATCGTCTTTTCGTTTTCTAAGTGGTGGCACAACAATTGGAAATACATTAAGGCGAAAATACAAATCTTCTCTAAATTGTTTTTTTTCAATTTCTTCAAGAAGGTTCCTATTTGTAGCGGCAATAACCCTAACATCTAGTTTCTTTAATTCTGTTCCACCAACAACCTCAATTTCACCCTCTTGTAAAAACCTTAATATTTTAGGTTGCATATCTAAAGGCAACTCGCCAATTTCATCTAAAAACAAAGTTCCACCATTAGCCAATTCAAATTTTCCAATTTTAGAACTAAACGCCCCTGTAAAGGACCCTTTTTTATGTCCAAACAATTCACTTTCAATAAGCTCCCTTGGTATTGCAGAACAATTAACTTTTATTAATGGCTTGTTATTTCTATGGCTTGTATTATGAATGGCTCTTGCCAGCAATTCCTTTCCTGTACCAGATTCCCCTAATAAAAGTACGGTTGCCGTGGTGGGTGCTACTTTTTCAACTTCAGATAAAACATGGCTGAATTCTGCACTACCATAAACCATTTCCTCGTAGTTAAATACTAAATCTAGTTCATTTCTTAGGTAAACATTTTCTTGCTCTAACTGGTTTCGTAAATCCGTTAATTCGGCATTAGCTTTAACTAGTAATTCATTGGTTTTAACAATGCTATTTTCTGCTTTAGTTCTTTCTTTGCTTTCAACCACTAAAGACACAATACTAGCAATGGATGTTGCAAACTCCTGATCGTCTGCTTCCCATTTTCTCAATGGTGTTCCAACATGTTCGAAACAAATAATACCATAATACCCATCTGCACTATTAATAAACACATCCATTAGAGATGTAATATTATTTGGTTTTAAATATTTCTCTGAAAAAAGTTTTGTAATAGGATCATTTTGTGCATCTTTAATAAGAATCGTTTGGTTTTTGCTTAACGCATTAAAATAATTTGGATTATCCTCATGCTTTAAGACAGAACCCTTTTCAAAACCATTCTTTTCTAAAATAAATAACTTTTCACAATTAGCTTCACTCTTTGTTTCATTGAAGCTCCAAACACCAACTCTTCCAACATTTAATGTTTTTGCGGCTAAGGTTGTTATTTTTTTTAGTGATGATCCAAAATCTTTTCCAACTAGGTTAGCTAACTCAAGTATAACTTCTTTTTTAAGGTTAGATTTTTCAGCCTTTTTTATAAGAAGTTGTTTTGCTTTTTCCTCTTCGGATACATCCTTCATAGTTCCAAATAGAGCTATTACATCGCCTTTCCCATTTTTTATATTTCCAGTTGCAAATGATGCCAAAAATTTAGCGCCATTTTTTCTGATAAATTCAAACTTAAACACTAGATTTTTTCCTTCTGCTATTTTTTCATTGGCTTTTGAAATTTCCTCAAAATCTTCCATTTTTGCAAATGGATACGGTAAATCAAGTCCTATTAATTCATCTTTTGAATAGCCAAGAATTTCGCAAGTTGAATCATTTACCATTATAATTTTCCCTTCAAGGTTAACAATAATTAACCCTTCTTGCATGGACATAATGAGTTTGTCTGTAAACTCTTTTGCTAATTTTATCTCCAACTGGCTTTTCTTCCTTTCAGAAATATCTCTTGCTATACCTAGTAATCTTCCATCTTTTTGCAGTTTTGAAGATATTTCAACATCTAATAATGATTTGTCTTTTTTAATAAACTGTCTTTCAAAAATAAGAGATTCACCATTAAATAATTTTGCTGCATTATCTTTATCTTGTATTATGTCGCCAACAACTAAATCTTGCAATTTTAGTTTAGAAAACTCGCTTTTGGTGTAATCCAAAGCTTGATATGCAGCATCATTAAATTCATGAATGACACCATCCATGGTATAAATCATAATACCATCACTAGCATGGTCTATTAATGTTTTATAGGACTCATCTTTTTTTCTAATTTCTTCGGCAGCTCTAAATTTTTCGATGGCTATTTTCGCTAAGCTTACCGCAAAATTTAGCTCGGTAACCTCTTCTAAAGAAGGCGTACTAACAGCCTTACTATAAATTGCGACGGTTCCTAAAACGTTGTTACTTTTTGATATTATTGGTAGCGACCAACATGATTTTAAGTTGTGTTTTAGCGCTATGTCCCTAAAATCTACCCATAGTTCATCTGTGCTTATATCGGAAACAATTACCGGCTTCTTAATAAATGCTGCAGTACCACAAGAGCCTGCCTTAGCACTTACTACAACCTTTTTAACGGCTAAATTAAATTGCTCAGGCATGGATGGAGCAGTTGCTAAATTTAAATGCACGCCATCCTCATTTAACAGACTTATTGAACCAAAATAATTTGGATGAATAGCTTCAAAATTTAAAATTAACTTTTCAAAAATTTTATTTAATGGTGTGTTAACAGCTATTAAATCTAAAATTTCATTTTTATGTATTAATAGTTGTTCTGCTTTTTTACGTTCTATTACTTCATAGCCGAGATTTAAGCTTTTTTGCTCTAACTTATTTATTAGTCGTTCACTATAAAGTTTTAAAACTTCACCATCGGTAATATTTGTGTTTTCTAATTGAGTTTTCTTGGTTTTTTTACTGTTAAAAATTTTGCTTACTGTTTCAAGAACTTCGTCATGGTTTATTGGTTTTCTTAAAAAATTTTCTGCGCCTAATTTTAGAGCAAAATCTTCATCCAACTTTTCAGTATAGGTAGATGTGTAAAAAACAAACGGAATTTTTGCAAACAATGCTTCTTTTTTACATGCTTGACAAAATAAATAACCATCCATTATAGGCATTAAAATATCTGAAATAATTAAATCTACATGCTGGTTTTCATGAAGTTTCATTAGGCCTTCGCTCCCATTATTAGCCTCAATAATATTATAACCTGCTTCTTCAAGAATGACTCTTAGCAGGTATAAATTTTCAAAAGTATCATCTACTATTAAAATAGTTTTTTTAATCATTTTATTTTGCATTTACAATACTTTCCATTTGACTTACAAAAGTTTCAGGATTAATTGGTTTTTCTAAATACCCATCAGCGCCAGCCTCCATTGCTTTTTCTCTATCGCCTCCCATGGCATAAGATGTAACTGCAATAATTACAGTACTTTTAGGCAAACCATTATGACTTAATTTATTACATATTTCGTAACCATCCATATCTGGTAATTGAATATCAATTAAAATAATTTCTGGATGGTTTTCATGTGCCAATCTTAACCCTTCAATACCGTTATAGGCTTTAAGAATTTTATAATTATTTTGAGACAACAAATAGGAAAGCATATACATATTTTGCTCATTATCTTCAATTATTAAAATAGTTGCTTTCATGACATTAAATTTTATTATAAATTCCTTTAAAATTAATAAAAACAGAAATATTATTTAATCGATTTTTGTTATTTAAAATCTATTTAAGTTAAAGGCAAGGTGAAAATAAAATTACTTCCAACCCCTATTTCACTTTCTACTTTAATAGTACCTCCTAACTTCTCAATTAAATTTTTACTAATAGCCAAACCTAAACCTGTACCTTCATGAGGTCGGCTTATCCCGCCATCTAATTGAATAAATGGCTGAAATAATTTATTCATATCTTCTTCTCTTATTCCGGCGCCAGGATCAATTACCTGAGTAATAACAAAATGATCCTTTACATTAACTTTTACTGTTATAGTTCCTTGATTTGAAAACTTAATTGCGTTTGATAACAAATTTAGAAATACTTGTTCCACACGGCGCTCATCACTATTTATAGTAATTTCTGTTTCAGATATTTCTGATTTTATCAGAAGACCTTTTTTAGTAGCTTGAGGCAAAATGAAGGTGATCGTTTTTTCTAAGGTTTTTAAAAAATCAAATGGCATGCGCGATACTTTTAATTTCCCAGCTTCAATTTTAGAAATATCTAAAATATCGTTTATTAAACCTAATAAATGCTCGCTACTATTTTTAACCATGGATAGTTGCTTTTTCTGTTCGTCATTTAAAGGCCCAGCAAATTCCTTTAATAATATTCCTGTAAACCCTATAATAGAATTCATTGGTGTTCTTAACTCGTGCGACATGGTAGCCAAAAAGGCGGATTTCATTAAATCGGCCGATTGGGCTTTTACTTTTTCTTTTTCTAATTCAATAGATTGTGAATTTATATCCTCTAGAAGATTTAATAAAGCATTTTTACTATCATTGAGTTCTTCGGTTCTTAAATCCACCAACTTTTCCAAATTGGTTTTATAATTTAGTAATTCCTTTTCGTTATTAACTCTTTCCGTAATATCCTGTATTGTCCCAAAGATTGTTTTTGGCACTTTATTTTCATCATAATGTATTTCGCAGGTTTCATCAACATATTTAATGCGCTCATCATCAAATAATAAACGAAAAGTTATTTGATACGGTTTATTATTCTTTAAAGTGTCGGTGAAGGAATTATTTACAAAATCCCTATCATCTGGATGAATGGCATCAAGAAATGCTTGATGTGTGGGTTCAAAACTATTAGGATCTTTGTCTAATACTCTAAACGTTTCTTTGGACCACAACAATTTACCATTTTCGATTTCCCACTCCCAGTTGCCGAGACCTGCAATTTGTTGCGCGCGGTTTAAATTTTCCTCACTTCTTTCTATTTGCAATTTAGAGGTTTCATAAACTGACTTTAATTGCGATTCTTGATTTAATAATTTAATATTAATCAACCTATTTAACCGTGCTTTTTGTCCTGCAAAAAACCAAACACCCCAACCTCCTGCAATTGCTACCATAAATCCAAATAAGCCAAGCCATAGGGCAGGATTAATTTTGCTATGTGTGGGCACAACATACAGTTTCCATTCTCCAAAAGACATTTCTATGGGTACTGCAAATGCTTTATAATTGGACATATCACTATCTAGGAAAAAATCCTCTTCTCCTGTTTCGCTATTAACCCTTGATAGCTGATAAATAAAAGGACTATCTTTTGAAGTATTAATATTTAAATCATTAAAAAAAGTAGATAGTTTAGTTATAACTGCGGAAAATCCTGAAAACTTGTTGTCTATAAAAATAGGTTGTCTGCTAATCATTCCCACCCCACCTTGTTTAAGGTTAACAGGCCCTGCAATAAAAAAATCTTTACTTTTTATTGTGGCAAGTACACCACTAAGAGCCTCGTTACTTTTAAAAATATTAAAATTTATAACTTCATTATCTTTTAATGGATAAACATGAGTAATAAAACCATCTCTATCTACTAGCTCGACAACGTCGAAATATTTTTGTCGCTCCAACAAGTCATTGGCTATGTGATCAAAATCTTCTGGTATGCCGTAGTGCTCTACTATATAAGCTAGTGTTTTGGTTGCAGAATAGCTATACATTACTAACGATTGTAGCTTTTCCTTGATTAAACTTACCTCATTATCAATTTCTGATTGCTGCTTGTTTTTATTTAATTGATATTTCTGATGAGCAAAAAATTGCATAATAAATAGTAGCACAAAAAACATTGAGAAACCAGCCACCAATGGTTTTTTAAAGAAAAGATATATTGCACTACGCTTCATAATAAAACAAATTAAATGAATGCCATATTTTCACGCCTAATTTAATCATCATTTTTATTCTGAAGCTCTTTAATAATATTCTTAAGTTCTTTCATCTTTAGCTCTCTACCTACAAATAATTTATTCATACGTTCTAATTCATTATTTTTCGAATTAACCTCTGCAGTACGTTGTTCAACTAATTCTTCAAGTTTATTTCTATACTTATCTAATTCAGTTTCAACATTTTTCTTTTCTGTAATATCAATAATAGTGATCATAACATGGTCTTCATTATTTAGTTGAAGTGCTTGTAAAGCGAGTAATATAAACAGCTCCTTTCCATCATTCATGAGGTATTTTAATTCGATATTGGATACAAAACCCTTTTCACTAAACTCTCTCCAAATTATAGCTTCATTTTCCAAATTTGCTGGATCATCAAAATTGAATAACCCAATTTCTTCAGCCGTTTTCCCTAACATGTTTTCTCTTTTAAATCCTACAATGTTTGCCAAGGTGTCGTTTACTTCAATAATTCTTTTTTCTTTATTAAGTATCCCTTTTCCAATAACATTAGAATTAAAAGCTTTAGAATATTTTTCTATACTTTCTTTTATTACTATTTCGGATTTTTTACTTTCAGTTATATCTTTCACAAATGCCGCAACTACCGGTTGTTCATTTACCTGCATTGTAAAAGTGCTAACGTCTAAATCAATTAATTTCCCATTCTTTTTCTTGTGATTGGAATTAAACCTTGCGAATCCCTTACTCACCATTTCATTTATTCTTTCTTCTATTTCTGTTTGATTTAAGGCATCTTCAAGCTGATTTATATTCATTGTCAGCAACTCATCTTGGGTATAACCTATCATATTAACATAAGCAGGGTTTACATCCAAAATTTTTCCAGTAGTATCAGCTAATATAAATCCATCGAGTGAGGTTTCAATGATTCGTGTATTTCGATTTCCAAGTTGAAGAATTTCCTTTTCTGCTTTTTTGCGCTCTGTAATATCTCTAATTATTCCTATTAAAAACTTATTGCCTTCACTATCAATAAACCTTGTTTTTTTTGTGGCTATTATTTGGGTTTCTTTTCCTTCTATCGTAATACTTTCTTCATTTACATTCTCAATACCCGTTTCAAGAACTTGTTTGTCAATACTTAAAAAACTTTCCCTTTCACCCTGAGGAACTTTTTCAGCTAGTGTTTTTCCAGTTATATCGGCTTTGGTAAGCTGAAATATTTTACAAAATGCATCATTAACCAGTATGAGTTGACTTTGCTCATTTTTTACAAATACAGGATCACCTAAATTATTAATAATTTTATCGAGATACTCTTTACTTTCTATTGCTAGTTTTTCAGCATTTTTTTGTTCGGTAACATCTCTGATTACACCAATTAAAAACTTATTGCCGTTACTATCAATAAATCTTGTTTTTTTTGTTGAAATATATCGCGTTTCTCCGTCACTATTAGTAATGCTATCTTCATATATGTTCTCAACGCCTTCTGTAATTACTTGTTTATCAATTTTTGAATATCTTTCTCTTTCTTCTTGAGGAACATCCTCGGCAAAAATATTACCTATTATTTCTTCTTTTGTTCGGTTAAATAATTTCAAGAAAGCATCATTTGCTATAAGAAAATGGCTTGTAGCATCTTTTACAAATACTGGGTCACCAATATTATTTATAATATTATCAAGATAATTTTTAGTTGTTTTAATTTGTTCTTCAGCTTCTTTACGTTCCGAAATATCCACGGTCATTCCAATATAACCATACAAGTTATTATTCGAATCAAAGGTTTCCACGGCCTTAGTTGACATCGATTTAACGTTATTTTTTTTGTCCAGAAATCTAAATTCAATTTTAAATTCACCTCCTATTTCGGCATATTGTTGCCAAGCTTTTACAACTCTTTCTTTATCATCGGGATGAATGGCATTAGACCAACCAAAACCTAGTGCTTCATCAAACGACAGACCCGTATAATCAAGCCATTCTTCATTTACAAAATTAACCGAGCCTTCTTTATCTGTTTGAAAAATTCCTACTGGTGCATTAGAAGTTAACTCCCGAAACAACGATTCACTTTTTATTAATTTTTCTTTAGCTTGTTTACGCTGGGTAATATCAGTTGCCACAATGCCTATTGCCATAGGTTTATTCGAATTATCATCGCGTATTAAAAAGCCAGACATGTCTATTGGAATCCTATTCTGGGTTTTAAAATGCTTAAACGCCATTTCCCCTTTCCAAATATTTTTATTAAAAATTTCGCTTATTTGTTCATTTAAAATATCATCTTGGAATGCCTTTGGGAAAAAATCTTTTATTGAATCTGATAACGCTTCACTTTCACTTAATCCAACCAATTTCCTACCCTTTGAGTTTAAATAAAGTGGCTTACCTTCCAAAGTAGCTAGTCCTATAAAACTGTCGCTTGTTTCAATTAAAGACTGTAACATTTGGTTATTAATATCTGCTTTTTTCTTCTCTGTTATGTCGGTAAAATAAATGGTTAAACCCTTAGGAGATGGATAAACCCTGTTTTCAAACCACATATCTAAAGGCTCATAATAATCTTCAAAATTTAGCGTTTTTTGTGTTTCAAAAGCTTTATTGTATTCTTTATAAATAGGGAGATTTTTTCCTTCAGGAAATTCAGTCCAAATATGTTTTCCAATTAAACTTTCTGGTGTTCTACCAATAAACTCTGCTGCCTTTTCATTAAGATAAGTATAGCACCAATTGGCATCTAGAGCAACAAAACCATCTGAAATATTGCGGAGTGTAGATTCTAATTGAGATGTTAACTCAAGTTCAACCTGCTTTTTTTCCTGCTTTAGGGTTAAATACCTTTGTCTGTATTTAATAATTGACAAAATATCACGGTCTTGGTCTGCAATAAAATCTTCTGATTTTGTTTGATCCTTCTCGAAATATTTTAAATATAAAAAGAGTATTATTGAAAAAATAAATGCGGCAATAGATTTTCCAAAAAGGTGACTTATTAATGACGATTTAAATGTTGGAGTTCCAAAATATAAAAAGAAATTAAACACAAACGCATCAAAAATTAAAATGGTAAACAGCGATATAAATAGTACTAAAAAGAACGACAGCTTTTTAATTTTTGAAATAAAGTATTGGTATAGAATTATAAGTAATAAATAGTCCATTAATAGGATACCTGTTCCAATTAAAAAATATTTAAAATTTAGAACAAAATATGCATATGGATCGAAGGTTGCGTTATTGCCACCAGTATCTATTCCCTGTTGAAACGTAGTAATTTCAAACAACAAAGTCATTATAATATTTGATGTTATAATACCAATGATTAGCGCTCTGGCACTTGGCACGCCTGACTTAATATAAATTAATAATATGGCAAATAATACGGCACTAAATAAAATTATTGAGCCAGGATAAATCTCATACTCGCCAAATAAATGAAAACTAAATGACCCTCCTAAATTTGCTTGTAAATATTGCGTTGAACCTAAAAAAATATAAAGGGGTGCTAAACCTAATTTGTCTCTATATTTAAATAATATTAGAATACTAAACGTAACAAGAAAAAACTCAAGCAGAACAGTAATAAATAAGTTCATAAAATTTCTATTTAGTTAAATAATTAGGGCCTTAACCAAGTTTTAAATAACATCCTAACTTGTATTATTATTGACAAGTATTCTATTTCTTTAATTAAATGTTATAAGATACAATATTCTTACAAAATAATACGGTTTAAAAATTTCAACTCCAATTTAAAATTGAATTTTATTTGTTTCAATATTAATATTTAACCGCAGTAATAAACCATATAAAACAAAAAAGCATCCTGATTCTCTTTACAGAAAAAAAGGATTGCTTTAATGGTCCAAATTTTTTAAAATTTGAGTTTTATTTTAAAATAATTTCATGTAATAATCATCGGCCATTCTTTGTGTTGTAAATTCAGGAATCACATCATCCATAGCCTTAAAAACAATGTTCTGCCATTTATCTGGGTTATCATAAAATGTTGGAATCACTTTCTGTTCTAGAATATCATACAGGTTATTGGTATCTATTTGATCCTGATCCCAGGTTGGTAATTTATGATCTAAGGCGGGTAAAACGAAACAGTTTTTTTCGTCTTTTTCAAATTCTGGAATCCAACCATCATTAGTTGACACATTTACAGAACCATTCATGGCTGCCGTCATACCACTTGTACCTGAAGCTTCACGAGTAATACGCGGTGTGTTTAACCAAATATCCGATCCGCATTTTAGCTTCTTAGATAAATCAATTTCATAACCAACTAATACTGCAAGATTTGGCTCATTCTTAGCTTGATATACTAAATGATTAAACATATCAATAGAACTGTAATCAAAAGGATAAGGTTTTCCTGCCCAAATAATTTGAACTGGGTATTTATTATTTGAAATTAATTTTTTAAAACGATTAAAATCATGAAGCAGTAAATCTGCTCTTTTATAAGCTGCAAATCGTCTTGCCCACACAAAAGTGAGCACATTTGGGTCAAATTTCTTCTTAGTTTGTTTGTATACTTCGTCAAACAACTCCCTTTTTAATTCTGTTTTTCTTGATTTATAAGCCTTTACATCTTTTTTAGTCCAAGCCTTTTTAATATTTTCATCTTGCCAAAATTTTTGATTTTGAGCATTTGTAATTGGAATAATTTCACATATACCATCATAGTCTTTCCACATATCATTGGCAACAATAGCATGTAGTTTTGAAACTCCATTTGCCTTTCTCGCCATTCGCAATGCAGAAACGGTATAATTAATCATCCCTTCATTTACCATTTCTTTATGAAGCTCGTTATCCGAATAGTTTCTACCAAAAAACCCACATCTATTTAAATGCCTAGCATCTCGCTCTTCATTTCCCGCTTTTTCAGGTGTATGTGTTGTAAAAACCATTTGATCTTTTGTTACCCCTTGATCGCGCAAGTAATAAAAAGCAGGCAAGGCATGTCCTTCGTTTAAATGGTAAGTATCTGCACCGCCTAAAGCCTCCACAACTTTAGCGCCACCAATACCTAATACAATACTTTGAGACACCCTTGTTACGGGATTTTGATCGTACAAATGATTTGTAATCGTTCTTGTTAAATGGTCGTTACTGTCAATATCAGTACTTAAAAAGTACATGGGTACGGTTCCAAAAATTTCGGGCTTTAAAACATAAGCTCTAACTTTTACATGTGGATTATCGTGAAGCTTAATTTCAACTTCTATTCCTGTATCTTCTAAAAAGTCGAAATGTTTTTCATTAAATTCTGGTCTTAATGTTTGGTCTTCATTTCTTGCTTGGTCGTAGTATCCATACTTCCAAAGCATACCAACACCTATCATATTCTGTTTTAATTCAAAACCAGAACGCATGTGCGAACCTGCTAAAAAACCAAGACCACCAGAGTAAATATTAAAAGCCTGATCTATACCAAACTCCATACTAAAATATGCGACTTTCTTTTTATACTTTTTTGCTGGTTTATAAGGGTGATACCATTTACTATATATATTTTCCATAAAAATGTTTTTAAAAAATTAAACGTTAAATATAAACAAAATGAATGTTTTATTATCTATTATACATGAAGTAAATACTAATTTATAATGCCTATAAATTTACTAGATTTTAATATTTTATGACCTAAGTCAGCAAATAAAACAAAATGCTTTTTTTTACTTATTAAAGCTGAAACGAAAAGGTAAGATGTCTCTAAAACAAAAAAGCATCCCGATTTTCTATGAAGAAAAAAGGAAAGCGTTGCATGGGTTCAACAACAAAAACAACCTGTAATTAAATTGGGTTAACACAACATATTTAATTCTCTAAAAATCTAAATATTAAGGACATACGTTACTTTATTTTATTTCTATATCCTCTGCTTTAATTAATTTTCACTACCTTATAGTTCACTTCCCTAATAACTTTCTCAAATTAATTTGTTGAAACCTTGGCATATATAAGGTTTTAAAACAAAATGCATCCCCACTGCATTGCTTTACATTGATTAATATTTCAAGTTAATAATATTATTAATTAATCTAAAACCAACCAATTATGAAAAAACAAACAATTTATTTAATGTTACTCGCGGTACTTTTTGTAGCCGTGTCATGTAGTAAAGACGAACCAATTGAAAGTGTAGAGCAAACTATTTTGCCTGATGAAATTCTTAAATCTGAAGTAATTAATGCTTATGCTTTTAATAAAATTAATGCTTTTGATTTTATTAAATCACAACCTTTAAACAGTACACTTAATAAAAAAAGTGGCGATAAAGATGCAAAGCCATTCTGGACTTCTGTGTATTCAAATTTTTTCAATGAACAAGGTTATGTTACTTCTCAAATTTTTATTGAAGGAACACCCTTATTAATGATATGGGATTATCCAATAAATGGTGAAGACAGAATCCATGTTATGGGTGATTATGGTAAGCACGTTTGGAACATTAAACAACCAAAAGTTTTTATTGTTGATTTTTCAACTGGAGTTGGATTGGTAAAATATTCTAACTGGTGTGAAGAAAATAGAACTGGTTTTTTTAAACAGAGCATAAGTGGGTTAATTGACAAAATCGATTTGGATGGAGATGGTGAAATAGATATATGGCCAATAGATTCTTTTCACCCTGAAAGCAATGGATTTGGTCATATAAAAACAACTTTAACTGATGCACAAAATAGCCTACCTAATGAATATCCAGTTCAAGGAGAAAATTGTAGAGAGTCAACTACTGAAATAAATTTTGACGTGAAGGGTTTCATTAAGAATGGTGTAATTACACTCAAAGTTGTACTTGGAGAAGAAAAATATGAATTTATAATTTAATTTAACAAACAATAAATAATTCCACCCGAGTGATTTTCATTCGGGTTTTTTTATTATAAACCCTGATATATAAACTCAAACAGCCTTAAAACAAAAAAGCATCCCGATTTTCTTCACAGAAAAAAGGAAAGCTTTCCATTGGAATACCAAATTGCTTTGGTATAACTACATCACGCTTTTGGCGTGATCAACACAACATCGTTATAATTACCAAAAAAAGCCCTAATTTCTCAGAGCTTTCTTTTGCAATTTTTTGCGGTCTGGACGGGACTCGAACCCGCGACCTTCGCCGTGACAGGGCGACATTCTAACCAACTGAACTACCAGACCGTTGCATTATTGCGGTGCAAATATACACGCCTTTTTTTATATCTCAAATCTTTTTTCTATTTTTTATAGAAAATTTTCATCAAGAAAATTTTTGGCGCTCTATCATGTAGGTTGTGAGGATGTTATTAAAATTTTTATTGATATCAGCCTCCACATATTTTATTTTGTACTGTGCGCATTTTAACCGTAAGGCTTCAAAATAGTCAGCAACCGATTTATTATAACTCTCCTTTATTGAATCTGCATACAAGTTGATATACTCGCCAGTTTCAACATCAATAAAACGTTTTGGTTTATTATCAAATTCGAAATTCAGTTCTTTCTTTTTATCAAAGACATGAAACAAAATAACTTCATGTTTATTGTATTTTAAATGACGTAAGGCCTCAAATAACTTCGCCTCATCTTCCGATGTTTGAAACATATCAGTAAACAGAAAAATCATAGAACGCCTATGAATTTTCTCTGCAATTTCATGTAAATACTTATAGGTTTCCGTTTGCTTGCTTAAAGGTTTTGAAATAACGGCCTCACTCAAATGATTTAATAACATTTGATGATGACGTTCGCTTCCCTTCTCTGGCGCATAGTAATCGTAATTATCACTATAAATACTTAAACCAACCGCATCACGTTGCTTTTTTAAAATTTGCATTAAAGCAGCTGCTGCCAATGCCGAAAACCCAATTTTGTTTAAGTTATCAATCGAAAACGAATCTAATTTCGGGTAATGCATGGAACTACTATTATCCAAAATAATATGACACCGCAAATTGGTTTCATCATCATAGCGTTTTGTATACAGTTTATCTGTTTTGGCAAACAGTTTCCAATCGATATGACGCGTGCTTTCTCCTTGATTATAAATTTTATGTTCCGCAAACTCAGCAGAAAACCCATGAAACGGACTTTTATGCATCCCAGCAATAAAACCCTCAACTACTTGTTTTGCAAGTAACTCAAGATTTTTAAAACCTTCTGCTTTATTTAGTTCGCTCTGTAAATTCATTTTTTTTAGATGCTAGACTGCTTTGCTACCAGAATCAAGAACCAAGACCAATAACCTCATTAAAATTTGTCTTTTTTCTCTTTTCTATGGTTCTTTTTCTAGATAATTCCATCAACAATTCCATAAGCCACAGATTCCTGAGCACCCATCCAATGGTCGCGGTTAAAATCTTTCATTACTTTTTCAAAAGTTTGTCCGCAGTTATCAGCTAATATTTGCGCACTTAACTCTTTAGTAATTATTATTTCTTTTGCTGTAATTTCAATATCACTAGCTTGTCCGCGAGCACCTCCACTTGGTTGGTGAATCATAACACGTGCGTGGGTTTGAATAAAACGTTTCCCTTTTGCACCAGCCGATAAAATCAACGACCCCATAGACGCCGCAAATCCTGTACAAACTGTAGACACCTGACTATTTAACGATTTTATACAATCGTAAATAGCAAAACCAGAAGTTACATAACCACCCGGACTGTTAATATAAAGTGTAATATCGTAGGTTCCTAAAGCGTCTAAATACATTAAGCGATCTACCACATGTTTTGCCGAATCATCATCAACCTGACCCCATAAAAACACTTTGCGTTGTTCTATTAATTTGCTATCAATAGCATCTTGAATTTTTTTATATTCACTCATATTATTTTAAAATTTTCGGTGGTTTAATTATTTTATAAGTTAAAAGGTTCAGTAACCGTTTCAACTTTCATATTTTAATTTTCATCTAAAATAAAAAAAGGTTCACCATTACGGCAAACCTTTTTAATATTCTTTTTATTTAATGACTATAAAAGTCCGTCAATAGCTTCTGTATAAGCATTTTTAGGTGCTACACCAACTTGACGACCAACTACCTCACCGTTTTGAAAAACCAAAACCGTTGGTATGTTACGCACACCATATTTAGCAGCAAATTCTTGGTTAGCATCAACATCAACCTTACCTACAACCGCTTTACCTTCATACTCCTCGCTAATTTGCTCAATGATTGGTCCAACCATTCTACACGGTCCACACCAAGCAGCCCAAAAATCAACCAAAACTGGTTTATCACTTTTTAATACCGTTTCTTCAAACGTTGCATCTGTAATCTCTAATGCCATAATATTTATATTTAATATGTTCTTAATTCATTTTAACAACACAAATTTAGTCAAAAAAAACTCGAAAACTTACAATCCAACAATTTGTTTTGCCTATGATGTTATTAGCTAGCTTTATCTTAATTTTTTGGGCGCAACCACAAGGGTC
>NZ_JBATHX010000427.1:0-17875 GCF_049667265.1 Algibacter sp.
GTAAACAGACACATTATGGCCACGTTGCCCCAATCTTAAGGCAAGAAGAGAACCGCATAAACCAGCACCTATTATTAATACGTTTTGTTTTTTATTCATTTAAAATACTTTTCAACTTTTCTACCAATTTATACACATCTTCAAAAGAATTATAAAGCGGAACAGGAGCACAACGAATCACATCTGGTTCTCTCCAATCGCTTATTATTCCAACTTTGGTTAATTTATTATGTAATATTTTATCGGCATTTTTTACTTGTATTGATAATTGACAACCACGTTCTTCAGGATTTTGTGGTGTAATAATTCTGATTTCATCATCTCCTAATTCTTTAAGTAAAAACTCAAAATAGCCAGTAAGTTTTTTAGACTTAGTAATTAGCTTTTCCATGCCAACTTCATTAAACATGTCTAATGAGGCTTTTATGGCTGCCATAGAAAGAATAGGTGGATTACTTAATTGCCAACCTTCAGCTCCTGGCAGTTGGTCGAATTCATCACGCATATTAAAGCGGGTCTGTTTGTTATGACTCCACCAACCTGTAAATCGGTTTAAATCTTTTCGATGTGCATGACGTTCATGAACAAAGCAACCTGCCAAACTTCCGGGTCCAGAATTTAAATATTTATACGTGCACCAAACGGCAAAATCTACCCCTGACTCATGGAGGTTTAAAGCTACATTTCCTGCGCCATGTGCACAATCAAAACCAACGTTACAACCATGTTTATGCCCTAATTCTGATATGCGTTTTAAGTCGAAAAACTGACCCGTGTAATAGTTAACACCACCAATCATAATGAGTGCGATTTCATCACCTTGTTCATTAAGAATTGTTTCTAAATCCTCATATTTTAGTAATTCTTCTCCTTTTCTGGGTTTCCATAAAATTAATCCTTCCTTATCATCAAATCCATGATGACGTAATTGCGATTCTACAGCATATTTATCAGACGGAAAAGCATCACTTTCAATAAGGATTTTATAGCGTGTTTTTGTTGGCTTGAAAAACGACACCATCATAAAGTGCAAATTGGCTGTGAGCGTATTCATAACAATCACTTCAATAGGTTTTGCGCCAACAACTTTTGCCATGCTTTCTGTTAAGAATTCATGATAAGATAACCATGGATTTTTTGCTTCTAAATGACCTTCAACACCTAGATTTGCCCAGTCTTCAAGCTCTTGATTTACATAAGCCTTCGTTTGCTTGGGTTGTAAGCCAAGTGAATTACCAGTCATATATATCCAAGGGTTTCCTTGATGGTCTTTTGGGATATGAAACTGACTACTATAAGCTTTTAAAACATCATTCTTGTCTTGTTGTAAAGCGTATTCAAGACCTAATTTATAATCGGACAAAGTGTGCTAGTTTTCGGTTTCTAACAAAAATAAGAATTATAAAGTTAGTAATGAATAGCAAAATATGAAGTTTAAAAGAAGTTGATTTTTTTGTATATTTAATAAAATCATTCTATTATGGCTAAAACTAAAGAATATAACAATGGTGAAGTAACTATTGTTTGGAAGCCAGAATTATGTATCCATTCTGGTATTTGTGTAAAAGGTTTGCCTAATGTATTTAGACCAAAAGTAAGACCTTGGATTAGAATTGATAAAGGCACTACCGAAGATTTAATAAATCAAGTAAAACGTTGTCCGTCTGGTGCATTAAGTTATTACTTGAAAGGAGAAAAAGACGAAAACACAAAATTGATTGAAACAAAAATTGAGGTTTTAGAAAACGGTCCATTATTAATTTATGGCACTTTAAAAGTTTTTGGAAAGGATGGTGGGTCTGAAGTAAAAAGTAAAACCACAGCTTTTTGTAGATGCGGACAATCAAATAATAAGCCGTATTGCGATGGTGCACACCTAAAATCAGATTTTAAAGATTAATTTTTAAAAAAGGAAAAGCGCTTCAACCATTGATTGAAGCGCTTTAATATATATAGGCGCATAAAGCGGAAAAAAAACTTCTATACTTTATATACGCTTTTAGTCGTCATTAGGACGTGATACTTACAATAAAAATTAAAATTTTAAGTGTTATTTAATTTTTACGTTGTTAAAATTTAAATTCCAGTCTCCTTCTGCATTTTTATGGTCTAAAGCTATTTTTATACCGTTAAAATCTTGATAGTTTTCGAAAGTGTTAATTAGTTGAGATTCAGGACTATTTCCTTTTCTATAAGCCCATTCTTTAATTAAATAGTTATCATCAAAATAAATATCGTAGGCATCGCCTGGTGTATAGCCGCCTTCGTTGTTATAGGAAATTATTATTTTATTGAGTTGTATTTTGCTAATTGGAGCGATTTCCCTGGTTGGTTCAGAAATTGTTGTTCCCTTATCCCAAACCAATTGAAACGGTATTAGCAACCAAAACTTATCGTTTATAAAGGCTCTGTCGGCTTTTAATGCTAAACTATCCATGGCATTTCTATTATAACTAATAGTGTCTTTTTCGGTAATTAGCGTAATATCTTTAGTTTTTGGTTTCCAAATCCAGTCTCTTTTTCCAAAAAATGTAAACTGAATTTCTGAAACGTTTTTCCAGTTTTCAAAACCGTGAGCATTAGCTATTTTTTGAGCTGCTGAAACATAAATTTCAGGTGTTTTGGTTTCATGTTTTTGTTTACAACCTATAAAAAGAAAAATAATTAAACAGATATAAATGAGGTTTTTCATAATTTAGATTTTTAACAAAGATATCATTTGAAGATGACTAACAACAATAAATATTTCAATACAAACAAAGCTACATGGAACAACAAGGTAAAGGTTCATGCCAAAAGCGGTATGTATGAATTGGCAGCTTTTAAAAGCGGAAAATCATCATTGATGCCTTATGAATTGGAAGCCTTGGGTGATGTTTCTGGGAAAAGTTTATTGCATTTGCAATGTCATTTTGGGCAAGATACTTTGAGTTGGAGTAGAATGGGAGCGAAGTGTATTGGAGTAGATATAAGTGATGAAGGTATTAAACTAGCACAAAATTTAAATGAAGAATTAAAGCTTGATGCTGAATTTGTGTGTTGCAATGTATTAGAAACTTCCGAACTTGTAAAGGATACTTTTGATATTGTGTTTACAAGTTATGGAGTTATTGGATGGTTACCTGATTTAAAACCTTGGGGGAAAATGATTGCTGAACGCCTAAAAAAAGGCGGGACGTTTTTTATGGTTGAATTTCACCCGATTGTTTGGATGTTTGATTATTTGGAAGGAAAACCTATTATGAAATACGGTTATATGCAAGATGATGTTATTTATGAAGAATATGAAGGTACTTATGCGAATCAAGATTCAAAAATGGTAAGTAAAGAATATGGTTGGAATCATGGTTTAGGTGAAGTGATTAATGCTTTAACTGAAGCTGGTTTGCATATTGAATACTTAAAAGAATTTGATGAAAGCCCTTATGATGTGTTGTCTAATTTGATTAAAACAGATTCTGGGATGTTTGTGACTAAAGATAAATTATACCCATTGATTTTTAGTTTGAAGGCTAGGAAATTATAAGAATGGTTTTTAAGATTTTTGTTTACCGTATTAAAGTAACTATTTCAGTAAAAATTTAACGATCAAGTAAAAGTTCCGAAGGGATTTCCACTAAGGCTTGAAACAGGCCATTAATTATAAACATTCTTAGTTGTGGTGTATATCCGCATCTTTTTATCAGACACTTTTGTCTGTAATCTCTTGTTTTTCATTAATTTAAAATGTCATTTTGACATTTGTTTAAGTGAAAAAATGACAATTATTCTGAAAAATTGACAGCCAAAAATATAATTTTTTAAAAAATATTTAGGTTAAAATAGGATACATCCATTTTGGTATTTTTTTTGTACAATGGTAATATGAAGTCGTTTAAGATTTCAAATTTGAAACAATGTTTAATTTAAAATTTTGTAATTATGAGCAATTTAGTTAGTGTTCCTAAAAGCGGAAGTTTAGCAAACACAAATTCAAATGCAAACTTCCCAACTCTGTCAAATTGGTTAGATGATATTTTTAACAGAGATCTACCATCTGTATTTAATTCTAATTTCAATACTGGTATTACTTTACCAAAAGTCAATATTAAAGAAACAGCGGATGCTTTTATGGTAGAAATGGCAGTTCCAGGTCTTAAGAAATCAGATTTCCATATTAACCTTGATAATCAAGTATTATCTATATCGACAGAAACGAAGCAAGAAAATGAACATAAGGAAGAAAACTATACTCGTAGAGAGTTCGGTTATTCGGCGTTCAAAAGAACTTTTAATTTGCCAGAAAGCGTAAATGACGAAAAGATTAATGCAATTTATCAAGAAGGTATTTTAAGTATCCTATTACCAAAAAAAGAAGAGGCTAAGCAAAAGCCTGCAAGAAGCATTAAAATTTCATAGTAGTTTTTCTAAATTTTAGAGTAAAAAAATTAAGAAGGATGCTGATAATTTCAGCATCCTCTTAATAATAAGTTTAATCCTATAAAATTTAAGATGATGAAAAAGTATATTTTAGTAGGTATTGTTGGCTTATTTTGTTTTAGTTGTAACGGACAAAATAATGAAGCAAATAAAACGGAAACTGAAAATAATGAAGAAAATATAGTTGAAGTGCCTAAAGGATCTTGGAAAGTGGATAAAGAATTTGATGAAAATGGAAATTTAATAAGTTATGATAGTATCTATTCTTGGTCATCAAAGGAAAAATTCGATAATCTTTCTACTTTAAAGAGAGATAGTTTGATGGAATCTTTTAAATCCAGTTTTTTTTCAAACTTTTCAAGATTTGAAAATGAGGGATTCGAAGATGTTTTTTCTCAAGATTCCCTTTTCAGTAAGCATTTTTTTAATGATGATTTTTTTAGAAGCCCTTTTGGGGAAGATTTTATGGATATTGACAAAATAAGACAGCAAATGATTGAAAGACAAAAGAAATTTTTAGAAAAATATCAGTCAGAATTTATTAAACCTGAAGACGAAAACTAAATAGTTTTCGTCTTTTTTTTTGTATTCAGTTGTTTCTCTGGCATTAAACACAATGGCTATAGGAAACAAAATCGTTTTAATGTTCTATTTTCTACCCTAAACGAAGGTAGCTGATTATATTTACAAAGTCAAGTATTACACTTTACCATTTCGACGATAGGAGAAATCGCATCATCAAAATCTAGACTATGAGAAATCTCAATCGTGCCTCATTTCGATATGACAATTAAATACTAATGACTTTCTTCTTTAAGAAACTTTTTAGGGAATTCAGTTTTAAATCGATTTAACCTTGGCACCGATACATTTTGTATATAAGGATGATTCGGATGTAGTTTTTCATAATCTTGATGATAATCTTCAGCTATCCAGAATTTTTGAAATGGATAAATTTCTGCGGCAATTTTAACGCCTAATTCTTTTTCTAAAGCTTCTTTTTTATTTAAAATGATTTGCTTTTGAACTTCATTTTGATAAAATATTATGGAGCGGTATTGTGAGCCTCTGTCGTTTCCTTGTCCGTTTACTTGGGTAACATTTTGTGATGCAAAATAGACATCAACTAAAGTTTCAAAACTGACTATTTTGGGGTCGTAAATAATTTCAACAGCTTCGGCGTGGCCAGTTCTGCCTGTGTTACTTGATTCGTAAGTGGGGTTTTTTGTATGTCCGCCTGAATATCCTGAAATAGATTCTTCAACACCTTTTACACTTTCGTAAATGGCTTCTACACACCAAAAACATCCGCTCGCAAAATAGGCTTTTGCTTTACCGTTTTGTATTGGAACTTCAATAGGTTCTGCATTTATTACAGTTTCTTGTTCTTTGTTTGATTGGGCTGAGTTCTGGCAACTGAAAAATAGAGTTATTGCTAATATTGGGATGATGCTTTTCATATATTTTCTTTGTTTAGACGTATAAATGTACGAAACCTTAATGGTGTTTTTCTATGTTCATTTTGAGTTGATGCACTATTTAGCTTAAAATGTCTTATAAACATTTTAAGCTAAATACAAAACCAAACCTACCTGCCGGCAGGTGCCCAAATTATTTGGCATAAAAAAAGCCTCTAGAAAACTAAAGGCTTTAAATATATAATTAGAATTGATTATAGTTTTGAGAACATTTTTTGCATTTTAACTTTTTGTTCTTCAGCTAATGCCGCATCAACTAATATGCGTCCGCTATGCTCATCTGTAATAACTTTTTTACGAGCAGCAATTTCTACCTGTACTTGTGGCGGGATAGTGAAAAAAGATCCACCAGCAGCACCTCTTTCAATTGGTACAACCGCTAAACCATTTTTAACGTTGGTTCTAATTCTTGTATAAGCTGCAACTAATCGAGCTTCTATTTGTTTTTTGTAATCATCAGATTTGCCTATTAGGGCTTGCTCTTCTTTTTCAGTTTCTGCCAAAATTGCATCAAGCTCACTTTTTTTGTGCTTTAAGTGATTTTCGCGTTCTTTTAAACGTTCCTTAGTTTCTGCAACGACTTCTTTTTTCTGCTCTATTTGAACTTTAAATTCTTTGATGTGCTTTTCAGCCAATTCGATTTCTAGTTCTTGAAACTCAACTTCTTTAGTAAGTGAATTGAATTCTCTGTTATTTCGAACGTTTTTTTGTTGCTCAGCATATTTCTTCATTAAAGCTTTTGATTCTTCAATAGAGTTTTTCTTTGCTGTAATATCGTTGTCTACTGTTTCCAAATTAGAAACAAGTTTTTCTAATCTAATGCTTAATCCAGCAACTTCATCTTCTAAATCACGAACTTCTAAAGGAAGTTCTCCGCGAACATTTCTAATTTCATCAATACGAGAATCGATGAGTTGTAAATCATATAAAGCTCTTAAACGCTCTTCAACAGTTACTTCTTTCTTTTTAGCCATACTTTATAAATACTTAACAGGATTGGTATTTGTCTTCGATAAAATGATTGCAAAATTAGTAATTTTTTTTGTAAGATATGCAACTAAAAGATTTTTTGTGAATTGCTCACTTTCATAATGTCCAATATCGGCTAAAAGGATGCTGTTTTCGGCTGTAAAAAAGTCGTGATATTTTAAATCGGCAGTCACAAAGGCATCAGCACCACTAGCTTTGGCAGCTTCTATTGCAAAACTACCTGAGCCTCCTAAAACAGCAACTTTTTTTATTTTTTTATTTAATAAAGTTGAATGCCTAATAGCTTCTGTATTCATTTTTGTTTTTAAGTGGTGTAAAAAACTAGTTTCATCCATAGGATCTGCGAATTCACCTATCATACCCATGCCAATATTTTGATTTTTGTTTTCAAGTGTGGTTACTTCATAAGCCACTTCTTCGTATGAATGGGTTTTAAAAAGAGCTTGAAGTACTTGCGATTCTATGTGTTTAGCATAGGTTACTGTTATTTTTGTTTCTGCTTCGGTATGCAATGCTCCTTTTTTTCCTTTTGAAGGGTTTGACGCTTCATTACCTTTATAGGTGCCAAAACCCTCTAAACTAAAACTACAATCTGTATAATTACCTATACTACCAGCACCAACATTAAACAAAGCAGTTCTTAATTTTTCAGCCTCAATATTAGGAACATATGTAGTTAATTTTTTTATGGTTTCACTTTGCGGAATTAAAATGCGTTTGTTGGTTAAATCTAATTGATTGCAAATCATGTCGTTGACACCTTGTAACGCATTATCTAGCGCTGTGTGCAAGCTGAAAATAGCAATATCATGTTTTATGGCTTTAATAACCACGCGCTCCACGTAATTTTTGCCAGTTAGCTTTTTTAATCCTTTAAAAATAATGGGATGGAAGCTAACAATAAGGTTGCAATTTGCTTCAATAGCTTCGTCAACAACAGCTTCAAGCGTGTCGAGCGTGACTAAAATTCCGCTTACTTTTTGGGTTTTATCGCCCACTAATAAGCCTACGTTATCAAAATCTTCGGCGTAAGCTAAAGGAGCAAGTGCTTCTAAATGATTTATAACATCTTGTACAATCATATTCATTTGTATTTAAATCCAAAGATAAAATAATTACATTCACAAGTAGTTTTTTTATTTTTTTTAGAGGTCTTGTGTAATCTTCATTGATTTAATAATTATTATATTTCACATTATTAATTTTTAAGTCAATTTGAATTGGTTGTGATGAAAATATTGAGATACATATTATTTCCTGTTGTGCCTATTTATTTTTTTGTAACCTGGTTACGGAATAAGTTATACGATTTGGGGATAAAAAAATCTGTTTCTTATGATTTTCCGGTAATCTGTGTTGGAAACTTAAGTGTTGGTGGTACTGGAAAAACCCCTATGATTGAGTATTTGGTTCGGCTTTTAAAGGATGATTACAAAGTAGCCACATTAAGTAGAGGTTATAAAAGAAAAACAAAGGGATTTCAATTAGCTGATAAAAATGCGAATGCCGAAATTATTGGAGATGAACCTTTTCAGTTTTATTCTAAATTTAAGAATGATATTCTTGTAGCTGTTGATTCTGACAGGCAAAACGGGATAAAAAATCTTCAGAAAGAACTTCCGGAAGTTGTTTTATTGGATGATGCCTATCAACACAGAAAAGTAAAAGCTGGCTTTTATATTTTATTGACGACTTATAATAATTCATATTTTAAAGATTTTGTTTTACCAACAGGAAATTTAAGGGAACCTAGAAGTGGTGCAAAACGCGCTAACATTATTGTAGTTACAAAATGCCCAAAAAATTTAACAGAAACAGACAAAAACGATATTGTAAAACGCATAAACCCAAATGGGTACCAGCATGTTTTTTTTAGTACTATTTCGTATTCTGAAAAATTGTTTTCTGCGAATAAAATTATTGACCTAATTGATTTAAAGGCTTTTACTTTGGTAACAGGAATAGCTAATCCAACACCATTAGTGGATTTTTTAAAGCAGAAGAATTTAAAATTTGAACATTTAAATTATAAAGATCATCATCATTTTTCAAATGAGGACCTATCAATCTTAGAAAAAAAGGAATTTATTGTTACTACTGAAAAAGATTTTATGCGCTTGAATCAATTTGAATCGTTAAAGGAAAAACTCTTTTATTTACCAATTACAGCGACAGTTGAAAATGATTTAAAAATGAATCAACTTATAAAAACCTTTGTTAAGCGCTAGGTTTTATTCTTTTTTTACCGACTAAAGCATTGTAAAGTTTTTTCTCAAACTCTTCTTGTTTAAAAGGTTTTGGGATAATATCTGTAAAACCAGCTTCATCAAACTCATGCATTTTATCTTCAATAGTAACCGCAGTAAGCGCGAAAATTGTAAGGTCTTTATCAAATTCCCTAACGCGTTTTGTGGCTTCGATACCGCTAATTCCTGGCATGTGAATATCCATTAGAATAATGTTGTAATTATTGGCTTTAATTCTTTCAACAGCTTCTTCACCATTATCAACTATGTCACATTTAAGTTCCATTTTAGTTAAAATCTTTTTGGTAATCATTTGGTTGATTTTATTGTCTTCAACTACCAAAATTTTAACTTGAGATAAATCTAAATCACTTGCATTACCATCAAAATAGGCAACTTTATTTTCCGCAGCCTCTTTTATGTTGGTGTATTCTAAAGGAATTTCAAAATAAAAGGTTGTTCCTACTTCTAATTCACTTTTCACGTATATTTTTCCTTTTAAAATATCTATTAATCCTTTTACAATAGAAAGCCCTAAACCAGTACCGCCATATTTACGGTTAATTTGAATAGAACCTTGTGAGAAGCTTTCAAACATATGGTCTTGTTTTTCTTGGCTAATACCAATACCATTGTCTTCAATTTCAAATCGTAATGTGTAAATTTCACCTGCTTCCTCAATTTTATAAACTCGAATCCAAATGTCTCCATCCTTAGTGAATTTAATAGAGTTACCAATTAGATTAATTAGTATTTGCGATATTTTTAATTGATCGGCAATAAAGAATTCAGGTAAATTTTTGTCGTACTCAAAATGAATTTTAACATTGTTATCAAGTGCAGAATTGTTAAGCGCTAAAACAATATTTTTTATTTTCTTTTTTAAACTGAAAGACTCTGGTTCAATATCAACTTTATTAGCTTCAATTTTATTTATTTGAAGAATATCATTAATGAAAGTTAAAAGATAATCACCTGAGAATTTAAGCGATTTTAAATGCTGTACTTGTTCTGGTCTTGGGTTTTCGTCCAAAAGCATATTACTTAAACCAGTAACGGCATAAAGTGGTGTACGCAACTCGTGGGTTACGGTTGATAAAAAGTTAGCTTTAGTTTTCGATGCTAATTCAGCTTTTTCTTTGGCAATAATAAGTTCCCCATTCTTTTTATGAAGCATATTATTAGTCTTAAGCCTAATGTTATTGTTCTTGTAAAGTGATAATGTTAAAAGTGATAAAATAGTAATTAAGGCAACACTTAAAATTGAAATTAATGTACCTAAATTTTTATCATCTTCTGCTTTTTCTAATTTTAAAACAACTTCTTTATTTTTTTCAATTTCTTCATTTAATCTAAATTGAGTTTCTTCATTTCTTGAAGAATTTATTCTAGTAAGACCTCTTATGGAATCTGAAAGTTGCAAGTGCGAATTCAAGTATTCTCTCGATAATTTATAGTTTTGAAGCTTACTATATAATTCACTTATAATAAAGTAAGCTTCATTTGTAATATTGGTAAACTTGTATTTTTTAGCAATTTGAAGCCCTTCTAATGCTACTTCCAACGCCTTATCATCGTTGCTTAATTTACTATAAACCTTGGCATGATTTATTAAGGCTTCACTCTGTATTTTATAGTAATCGTACTTTTTAGCCATGGCTAAAGCTTGTTCAATAATATCTCGTGCCTTTTTGTAGTTTTTTAATGCATAATAAGTCTGACCTTCACGCAATAATGTTTCAGCTAATTCTTCATTTAAATCTTCTTCTTGAAATTTTGATTTTGCTGCCGTATAAGAGTCTAATGCGGAGTAGTAATTCTTTTTAGCTAAATATACATCACCAAATGTTTTGTAGGAATTACCTAAATTCACATTGTCATTGATAATACGTTGAATTTCAATAGCTTTATTAAGCGATTTTATAGCCTTATCTTCTTCTTCAAGAATAAGTTCTAAACGACCTTTAATAGCATAAATAACACCAAGACTTTTTTTGTTATCGGCATTTTCTGCTAAACTTAATGCTTCGTCTAGGTTCTTTTTGGCTTTATAATAATTGTAGTTTTCTAACTCTGTTTGCGACTGTGCAATACGGTAGTTAATATTGTTTTGAACCAATTCAGGATCTTCTTCAATGGCAACTTGTGCAAATGAAGTGATGCTTAAAAGCATAAAAACGATTAGTATGTAGTTTTTCAAATGGGGCATTTTCAAAATATATTGCCGACAAATATAATTATTTTATCGATAAAAGACACTTTTTTTCCGATAAATTACACAAAAGGTCAATAATTCTTTGCGAATATGCAGTTTCATTATCATACCAACCTATTATTTTTACCATTTTCCCAATTACCGATGTCATTTGTGAATCGAAAATACATGAATGTGGATTTCCAACAATATCTATAGAAACGATAGGATCTTCAGTATATTCTAAAATCCCTTTAAATTTATTTTCAGATGCTACCTTAAACGCATTATTAATGTCATCAATGGTTACAGTCTTTTTAACATTGAAAGTAATATCGGTTAACGAACCATTAATAACAGGAACGCGAATACCGCAACCTCCAATAACATCAGAAAGTTCTGGGAAAATTTTGGTTAGTGCTTTTGCAGCACCCGTTGTTGTTGGTACAATAGATTGACTAGCTGCTCTAGAGCGTCGTAAATCCCGATGTGGTTGGTCGTGTAAACTCTGGTCGGTAGTGTAGGAGTGTACCGTTGTAATGTAAGCTTGGTTAATGCCACAAAGTTTATTTATAATTTCAATCATGGGTGCTGCATTATTTGTAGTACAGGACGCGTTTGAAATTATTGTTTCACTTCCATCAATACTATCATCATTTACTCCTATTACTATGGTTTTAATAGTATCCTCTAATGCCGGAACACTTAAAATCACTTGTTTGGCTCCGTTAGTAATATGATGTTGTAAATCGGATGTTGTTTTGAATTTCCCAGTAGATTCAATTACAAAATCTACATTAAATGGTTTCCAATTAATATCTTTTGGATGATTTTGGTTTATAAGCGGAATGCTTTTGGAATTAACGATAATGCTATGTTCGTTATGAGAAATGGTCCCATTAAAAACACCGTGTACACTATCATATTTAAGTAAATGGCTTAAGGTTTTAGCATCTGCCAAATCATTTATGGCAACAACTTGAATGTTTTTATGATTTTGTAATAACCTAAAAACACGTCTACCTATTCTACCAAAACCATTAATAGCAACATGAATCATTATTAATTTATGTGTTTTTGTGCTTTGTAAGACGATCTTACCAATGCGCTACTTTCAACATGTCGGAAACCTAAATCCAATCCAATAGCTTCATATTCTTTAAACTGGTCTGGGTTTATAAATTGTTTTACCGGTAAGTGCCTTTTACTAGGCTGCAGGTATTGACCAATAGTAACCACATCCACATCGTTAGCTTTAAGGTCGTGAAGCGTTTCAATAACTTCCTCTCTAGTTTCACCTAAACCTAGCATAATGCCAGACTTTGTACGTCGTTGCCCTTGCTGTTTTAAGTATTTTAAAACGCCCATACTGCGGTCGTATTGCGCTTGTATTCTAACCTCGCGTGTTAATCGGCGAACCGTTTCAATATTATGCGAAACCACCTCTGGAGCCACATCAATAATTCTATCAATATGTTTTTCAATACCTTGGAAATCTGGAATAAGCGTTTCAAGCGTCGTTTCTGGGTTCATTCTCCTAACAGCCTTAACCGTTTCCGCCCACATAATACTACCCATATCTTTCAAATCATCACGATCAACACTCGTTAAAACCGCATGTTTAATTTGCATAATTTTTATAGATCGGGCAACTTTTTCAGGTTCATCCCAATCAACCGTTTCTGGTCTACCTGTTTTTACACCACAAAATCCGCACGATCGGGTACATACATTCCCTAAAATCATAAACGTTGCAGTACCTTCACCCCAACATTCACCCATATTTGGGCAACTACCCGAAGTACAAATAGTATTCAGCTTATATTTATCAACCAAACCTCTCAGTTCTGTGTATTTTTTCCCAGTTGGAAGTTTAACACGCAGCCATTTTGGTTTTGCCTGGCGTTCTGGTAATATATTCGAAGTATTTTCGGTGTTCATAGCTCTAAAATATAGATTGCGAAGATACGAAGTATTCTTTTAAATTTAGCCTAAGAAGACAACTCAGAACAACCAGTAAAATAATATTTTGGGCGTTACCACAAGGGTCGGGCTTTACGCTACAAGTCCTCGCACCTCCTAGCGTCGGGCTGTGGGCTATCCGCTGCAATCCCTAACGCAAACTGGAACTACAATTTATAAAATAGGATTTCAATAAAAGTAATAACCCTTCTGCAAAGCTCTAAGAAAACTCAGCGCATCTTTGAGAATTAACTTTTTACTTTTCTCTAATAATTTCTGCCAACAACTTTTTGGCTCTGAGTAATTTTACTTTAATATTACTCATGGGTTCTTTAAGTTCCTTAGAAATCTCATTATAACTTAACTCTTGAAAATAGCGTAAGTTTATAACTTCTTGATAATGAGGTTTTAGTTTTTTAATGTCCCGTAGTAGTTTTGCTAAATGTTGTTCGGTAATTAATTTATCTTCTGCCGAAGGCGATTCATCCATAACTTGAAATATGCCTTTGTCATTTTTTGAAATAACTTGAGTTATAGAGTTTTTCTCTTTTCGTAATAAATCAATATGAATGTTTTTTGAAATGGCAATTAACCACGTTTTAAAGGAGTAATTATCGTCAAATGTGCCTATTTTATCAAATGCCTTAGAGAACGTTTGAATGGTAATATCTTCAGCATCATTTTCATTTTCGGTACGTCTTAACTGAAAACCATAAACATTATCCCAATAAGTATCTAATAAATAATTAAATGCTTTTTGGTCATTTTTTTTCGCGCGCGAAATGGCTTCGTCTATTTCCAATGGTTGGGTTTTGAGATAAGATTATTTATAAAGATAGTTAATTGAGAAATAATTAGAAAAATTTCAAGGAAAGGAAGTAAAACTAATAAATCTGTTTCCTCCAATAATTTTGCGGAAGATCCAATAACAGCATACTGCAATATTAGTCGGGAAATAAATAACCCCAAAACAATAGGCCAACTAAATAAAGTTGCAAAAAGTATTAATGCAAATAACCAAAAAAGTAAATTGGTAATATATAAAAGTGCTAGTAATACTTTATGTTTCATTTTGTAATGCTTGGCTGTAGAAACATGGCGCCTTTTTTGCTTAAACCAATCTTTAAAAGTTGTTTTAGGTACAGATTCTGTAAAGCTATCGTTTGAATAACAAATGGCTGTGTTTGTTGAATTTGCTATTTGGTTTATAAACAAATCATCATCTCCAGAACGCACTTTTATATGATTAATAAAGCCGTTAGCCTCAAAAAATTCTTTTTTAGTATAGGCTAAATTTCGTCCAACACCCATATAAGGCAAGCCAATTTTTGAAAACGAAAAATAGCAAACTGCAGTTATAAGGGTTTCAAAACGGATTAATTTATTTAAAAATGATTTCGTAATTTTTGAATAGGCACCATAACCTAAAACGTTTGTTTTTTCATTACTGAAATGACTGCTCATTTCCTTTATCCAATACTTTGATGCTGGTTTGCAATCGGCGTCTGTAAATAAAAGGAAGTCGTTTTTTGAAGCTTTTATGCCCAAGGTTAACGCATATTTTTTATTTCCCCAAAAGGCTTCAATACCTTTTACATCTACAACCTTTATATTGTTATGCAATTTTGCAAAATGATTAATAACATCAAGGGTTTTATCTTTTGATGCATCATTAATTAGCACAATTTCAAAATCAGGATAATCTTGCTCTACAATTAAGGGCAAGAATGTTTTTAGGTTTTTAGCTTCATTCTTAGCACAAATAATTACCGAAATGGCAATGTTTTTCTGAGGTGATTTAATTGGTTTTACGAAAGAAAACTTTCCGAAGAAAAAAATATAAAAAATAGCTTGAATAAATACTACAGCAATAAATCCGTAGAACACAAAATCAAGAAACCCCATGTAATACTATGAATGTTGAGGTTCGTTACAATCTGCGTATTGATCTGGTG
Organism: Algibacter sp.; assembly: GCF_049667265.1. Classification (GTDB taxonomy): domain Bacteria; phylum Bacteroidota; class Bacteroidia; order Flavobacteriales; family Flavobacteriaceae; genus Algibacter_B. The sequence goes on from NZ_JBATHX010000427.1 coordinate 15,245, forward strand.
TTTTTCCGCAAAAACCACAAGATTCACCGTCCTTGTTAAGCATAGGGTTTTGGCTAGCGCAAGTTCCAGCAAACTTACCGTCTTTTTTAGCCCAAATTTTTATAGCAATTCCTGCTATTCCTAATCCTAAAAGTACAATGGTTATTAAAAAAAGTTTCATTGAGAGTTGTAATTATTTTTGCAAAGATATGATTTTAGTTCATAATTATTTAGATGAAATTCTATTTAAAATTGTTAGTTTTAATTGTTGAGTTTATCGGTAATGCCATATTTGATAAATTGAAAACAAAATTTAGCGAACAATAAAAAGCCCCATTTCATTATTTGAAATGGGGCTTTTTGTATTTTGCTATTAATCTTAATGTAAGCTAATTTCTGCTACAGCCTTATTTGTTGAAGCAATAGCATTTGCGCCTTTAGTTTCAATGGTAATACTTAAAGCTAGAGCATCTTCCATGTAAGGGATGCTTCTAAGTTGTCTGTCTGCCTTATCTAATATTCCTAGGTTAACCATTTTACCTTGTAATTCTGCCCAAATTTGGTAACATTGCTCATCAGGTAATTCTGGTAAGGAAACGATATCAATCATAGATGTTTTTTCCTTAGGATTAATGTAAGCCACCGTTTTTAAGTCCTTTGCACGCTCATTTCCTTTAATAATGTACTTTTCAGTTTCAGGATTATTAAGCTTTAAAAGTTGTCTCATCACTTTGTCTAACATGGCGTTGTTTTGCGCGATGTCATTTCTTAAATCATCAATTTCAGCATCAACTACTACAGTATCACTTTTTAATTTTTGATTTTGATTGTAGTAATAAGTTGAAGAACCAGCAAAAATTAATGCAGCGATACTTGCCGCAACACTAAAGGCATACCATTTTTTACGACTTTTAGTTTTATTTAATTTAATTACAGGTGTTTCATCAAGTTCATCTAAAATATTATTTAAGATGTTTTTTGGTGCTTCTACAGCATTTACTTTTGCAACCACCTCTAAGTTGTGTTGCATCATGTTGTAGGTGTTTTCGATTTCTGGGTATCTTATAATAAAAGACTCCACCATTTCTGCTTCTGCAGAAGTAGTTTCACCTAATAGATATTTGTCTAGTAGGCCAGAATTTAAAAAAGTATTTATTTTCTCATTCATGACTTTGGTTATTCAGGGTCGTAAATTTTCTTTAATTCACGTAATCCTATTTTTAATCTTGATTTTATTGTTCCTAACGGAATATCTAATTCTTCGCTAGCTTCTTGCTGCGTCATGCCCTCAAAAAAGAGTGCATTAATCACTATTTGATATTTTTTATCTAAACTACTTAGATGCTTTTTTATATCTAAAACATCCTGATTTAATTCGTTGGATGTTACTTTATATACGGATGAAGTTTCCATTTGGACTTCATTCTTGGTTTTATTTTTTTGAGATCTTACTTTGTCAATCGCCGTATTGTATGCAATTCTATACAACCAAGTAAATAATTTAGCTTTACTTGAATCATATTTTTTTGCATAACGCCAAATTTTCACAAATGTTTCTTGAAGCACATCATGAGCCGTGTCCTCATCTGCAATTACTTTTTTTATAACACCCAATAGCGCATCAGCATAATATTCATAGAGCAAGCTAATAGCTTTTTTGTCGCTATTTTCTAAATATGAAATTATTTGCTTTTCTATAGGTGAAATCAAGATGGGCTAGTTTTATAAAGTGGTTTCGTTAAAGTTGGTTTTTATCAAAGTTAGAAATTTCTTTTCTAAAAAAGTTTAATTGAAAACTTATTTATAAGATATTTACTTCAGCTTCAATAGAAATACCAAATAATCGCTTAATGGTTTTTTGTATTAATTTGGAGAGATTTAAAATGTCCGTGCCATTAGCATTACCATAATTAACAAGCACTAAGGCTTGGTTTTTATGTACGCCGTAGTTGCCAAATTGTTTGCCTTTAAACCCCGCTTTTTCTATAAGCCATCCGGCAGGAACTTTTACTTCATGGTCTGAAATAGGGTAATTTGGCAGGTCTTTAAAATTTTCTACAAGCCTGTTGTATTGTGTTTTTGAAATAACAGGGTTCTTAAAAAAGCTTCCACTATTACCAATTTCTTTTGGGTTAGGAAGCTTACTTTCTCGAATACTTATAACGGCTTTTGAAATATCTTGAATGGTAGGTCTACTTATTTGCATTAATTCTAATTGAGCGGTTATCGCTCCATAGTTAACGCTAATATTGTGATTATATTTTTTAAGTTTAAAATTAACACTAGTAATTATGTATTTCCCTTTAGCTTCTTGTTTGAAAATAGAATTTCGGTATCCAAAATGACAGTCAGATTTTGTAAATGATTCTAGCAATTTTGTTTCTATGGATATAGCTTCACAAGATTCAAAAGTATCTTTCAGTTCAACGCCATAAGCCCCAATGTTTTGTATAGGAGCAGTTCCAACATTCCCTGGTATTAATGATAGATTTTCAACACCACCAAAATCATTATCAATACACCATAGTACAAATTCATGCCAATTTTCACCTGCATTAGCTTTAACAATTACTGTGTCCTCATATTCAGAAATAATTTCAATTCCTTTGAGGTTTATATGAATTACAAGGCCATCAAAATTTTTGGTTAAAA
>NZ_JBATHX010000428.1:0-2473 GCF_049667265.1 Algibacter sp.
TCTATAAAAAAAGCAACTGGATTTATAAGCTTGCTCAGAAAAAGAAAAATTGACATTATTTTTTCTTTTTTACCAAAGGACACCATTTTTAGTGGTATTTATGGAAAGATTGCCAAAGTGCCCTACATATTTGGGGGGATTAGAAATAGCCATGTGGCTTGGACTAAATTCGCAGCATTAAAATTAATCAATAACCGGTTGCTCAGTTTTACTATTGCAAATAACTTCGCTGCGTATGATTCATCAATTGATTTTGGGTTTAAAAAAAATGTGTTTGTTATCCCTAATGGAATAGAAATTAGAACCATTTCAAAAAGACTAAAAACTGATAAGAATTTAATTACCATCATTAGTCTAGGTAGGCTTGTTAAGCAGAAAGATTATGATACGGCAATAAAAAGTATTGCTAACCTTAAGCAAATACTTAATAAAAAATATAACATTAAATATAAAATTGTAGGTCAAGGCCCTGAGGAATCAGGAATTATTGATACTATAAAAAAATATGATGTTAGCGAAGAGGTGGAGCTTATTACCAACGCCACTAATATTTATGAATTGCTTGATGCTTCAGATATATATCTTTGTACGTCAACATTTGAAGGAATCTCTAATTCGATTATGGAAGCAATGAATTGTGGACTGCCAATTGTAGCAACAGACGCCGGGGACAATTCACGCCTGGTAATTAATGGTAAGAATGGTTTTGTCACACCTATTGGTGCTTATAAAGAGATTTCCCAACACTTAGCTTCGTTAATAGAATCTACCAATTTAAAAGAGGAAATGGGATTGGCGAGCTATGACCATTTAAAAGAGAATTTTGGCTATGAAACGTTTCAAAAAAAGTATTTGAACCTCATTGAAAATATTTCCACATTACAGATCCAAAACGGTGAACCAATTTTTTTGAATAAAATAGGATAAAATGAAAATACTCTTGCTTATCGATAGCCTTGTTTCAGGAGGTAGGGAAAGAAGATTAATCGAATTGATTAAAGGACTGCGAAAGTATCCTGATGTTGAGTTAAAGCTAGTTGTTTTTTCAGATAAAATTCATTATAACGAGATTTATGATCTTGACGTTCCAGTAATAATCTTAAAAAGAATACCGAAAAAAAATCCTATGGTTTTCTATTATTTGTATAAAATATGTAGAAATTGGAAGCCAGATTTAATGCATAGTTGGGGCACCATGTCAGCTATTTTTACGATTCCTTCTACCATTTTTCTCAAAATTAAATTAATTAATGGAAATGTTACCAATGCTCCTGCCAATATGAATTTTTTTGATAATGAATTGATTCGTGCCAAGCTGTCGTTTCCATTCTCCAAGGTAGTTGTTGGAAACTCAAAGGCTGGTTTGTCCGCTTACAAAGTACCTGAAAATAAGGGTTTATGTATATACAATGGTTTTGATATTAACAGGTTAATTAACCTTAAGGATAAAGCTTTAATAAGAAATCAATTTCATATAGAAAACGCCAAAGTAATTGGTATGGTAGGTGGTTTCTTTGATCGAAAAGATTATGATACTTATTTAAAAGCAGCGTTGCGTGTATTGAAACACCGAACTAATGTAACCTTTATGGCTATTGGAGAGGGGCCGAACCTTAAGAAATGCCAAGAGATAATTCCAGAAGCATATAAGTCATATTTCAAATTTACAGGCGTTAAAAAAGATGTTGAATCCATTATTAATATATTTGATATAGGTGTTTTATCCACTAATTCCAAAGTTCATGGCGAAGGTATTTCGAATGCTATATTAGAGTATATGGCATTAGGAAAACCAACGGTTGCAACTACAGGTGGCGGGACCAATGAAATTGTGGAACATATGAAAACAGGGATTTTAGTGCCTCCAAGTTCACCAGAAGCATTGGCGGAACAGTTAATCTATTTATTGGATAATCCAGCTGTGGCTAAGGAAATTGGGCTAAAAGGAAATTCTCAAATACAGGAAAAATTTAGCTTAGAAAAAATGACAAGTTCTTATTATAAATTATACGGAAAACTTTTAAATTAGTTTGAGTTGGTAGCTTGCCAAAGCTATTAAATAAATGGATCATCATTGATTAACAGTCATGAAAGAAAAGAAAAAAATAGTTTTTTTTGGAGTAAAATATTTCCCGTCAAAAGGCGGAACAAGTCGCGTTGTTGAAAGTATTCTTTGGGGATTAAAAGACCATTTTGATATTACAATTTATTGCTATAAAAATGAATTGGCAGCCCAAAACATACCAGGAATAAAAACTATTCAGTTTCCAGAAATTCATATTAAAGGGATAGGTGTGTTTTTGTATTTTTTAAGATGTTGTTTTCATTTAATGCTTAATGGTAAACATGATTTGGTCCATGTTCACAAAACTGATGCCGCTTTTTTTCTTCCCATATTGGAAAGAAAATTTAAAGTAGTTTCTACGTCGCATGCCATTCCGCATTATGATGATAAATGGTCAAAAGTAGGCAA
>NZ_JBATHX010000429.1:0-1687 GCF_049667265.1 Algibacter sp.
AATACCAACCAGACCAAATGGAAGGCGAAAACACATCAACAATATCAGCGCCTTCATAATATTTTCTAATGGCTGTTTTTCTAGATGGGTCTAGCTCATGTGCGTAGTCATTCAATTCCTTTAAATAACTGTTTATTTGTTTTCTGTTATCCCCATTTTTAAAATCTGGCAACCAGTAAATTTCATTTCCTAATGACCATAAAATAACACTTGGATGATTGAAATTTTGATTAATAATTTCCTTCAACATGTTTTTTGTGTTTACCTTCCAAGCATCGCTACCTAGGCCGCCACGGCACCAAGGCAATTCGTCCCAAACCAATAACCCTAATTCGTCGCAAGCTTTATAAACTTCTGGATCTTGAGGATAATGCGCCAAACGCACAAAGTTGGCTCCCATTTCTTTTATAAGTACCATATCGGCTCTGTGTTGCTTATTACTCATGGCTGCTCCAACTCCTGCATGTTCTTCGTGTCTGTGCGTGCCTCTTAAAAGTAATCGCTTTCCATTCAGGTAAAAAGCACCAAAATCTTTAAATTCAAACCACCTGAAACCAACACGTTCTGAAATTTCATCTTTCAAAACATCATTTTCAAGAAGGGAAACTTTTAAAGTGTAAAGGTTTGGATTATCAGGATCCCAAAGTTTTGGGTTTTTAATAGTATCAAATTTTATTTCTGAAGTATTATCAATTATTTCAAAAATAGACGATGCAAGGGTTTCACCTTCATCATCTTTCAAATCGGCTTTAATTTTATAGTTTGAATTTATAGAATTGTTGACTTTTATAGTCGCCAATAATTCAGCATTTGAAGCAGACACTTTTGGCGTAGTAACCTTTAAATCAGACAAATAATTTTTAGGTAAAGTTATTAACCAAACATCTCTTGTAATGCCTCCAAAAATAAAGAAATCACTTTTTTGAGATGGAATAATTTCTGGATTATAGGAGTTATCAGCTCGAACTAATACGTCATTATTTCCAGCTACAATATTTTTGGTTATATCAACCGTAAAACCAATATATCCTCCGGTATGCCCACCAACTTTCTTTCCATTTACAAAAACGTCACTTTCAATATTGACCCCTTCAAAATAAAGCTGATACGTTTCGCCTGAAACCACTTTAGGTATTTCCAACTTTTTTTTATACCAACTAGCGCTTCGTCTGTAACCTGGAATAATATCAGTAGCATCTAAGGCATTCCAACTATGTGGTAAATTTATTTTTTCCCAATTATCTTGCATTAAGGCATAGTCAATATCATCTGTATTGTTTTCTAAATACAGCCAATTATCATTGATATTTTCTTTACTTCTTTCTTCATTATTGCCATCAAAGGATGCACTACATGAAACCATCATTATAAAAAGAAACTGTATTTTTATTAACGTTGATATTTTCATATTATAAATTTTTTAATCTTATTAAAGTTTCTAAAAAGTAATAGTCGCCATAAACAATGGGTTCATCCATTTCAGATCTTTTAGACCAATCGCCAAAACTATGATCGAGAATAAAAGGAATCTCAATTTCTTGAGGTAAAAGATAAGTTATAGATTTAAGGCTATTTGCTACTTTCTTACTGTAATTCAAATACTCATCATTTTTTGTGTAACCATATAATTGAACTAATGCAGAGGCTACTATCGCTCCTGCAGAGGCATCTCTCGAAGTATTTGGTA
>NZ_JBATHX010000430.1:0-2172 GCF_049667265.1 Algibacter sp.
GATGGATTTAAAATTCCTGGTGGTTGGACGGTTCCTATTCTGGCAATCCTTATTATACTATATTTCCTTTCAAACTTACCAAATAAGGAGATGCTAATTACCGCCATAGTAATTGCATGTTTAAGTTTGCTTTTTTTACTTCTAAAGGTTTTAAAAAAGAACAAAATATGATTAAATTTTTCCGAAACATTCGTAAAAAGCTTCTAAAAGAAGGCAAAACCACCAAGTATTTTAAATATGCCATTGGCGAAATTATTCTTGTTGTTATTGGAATTTTAATTGCCTTACAGTTAAACACTTGGAAAGAAGAAAATAATACCAAAAAATTAGAAACCAAAATAATAAAAGAACTACAAAGTAATCTTAAATTAGATTTAAAAGAGATTCAACATGATATCGAATTCATGGATGATATTAACATGGCGTGTTCTAATATTACTAACTATCTAAAAAAAAACGAAATAGCCTCTGATTCATTCTTCAAAATAGCTTCTATTTTAAGAGTTACACCACATTTCGATCCCAACACAAGTGGCTACGGATTACTACAATCTAAAGGTGTAGAAGTCATTTCAAATGATAGTTTGAGAAACGCTATTTCATTGTTATATGAAAGATCATACCCATATTATAAACGCTACGAAGAAGAACGCCTTCGTTTTCATGCCTTACATAGTGAGCCTAAATTATTAGAATATTTTGATATGAAATTTGCCCTAACAGATAAGTATTATGGTGCTTTTTATATTTCAGCTGAAGATTATAAAACACTTCAAAAAGATAGTAGCTTTTTAAAATTATTATCTGCCATTGCTTTTGAAAATTCTGCTGTTCAAAATAGAGGAGAAAGAACCGAAGCTAGTATCATTTCTTTATTAGAATTTTTACAGAAAGAATTAGAAGAAAACGGGGATGATTAAACTACTCTCTAAGCTTGCCTTGAAAAACACTTACCTTAGAATTAAACGGATTACCAGAAGCACGACGTAGCATTACGACTTGTCCGCAATGCCATAAGGCATCTGCAATTGGGCCATTTATAAGATTCCAAAATCGATATTTATCATTATCAAACTTCGATAAGTCTTCAGATTTTCCTAATATTTCAGAAGCTGATTTAAAATTAAGAAGTGTTTGTTTTCTTTTTTCTTCAAAAGTCATTTCAGGGTTTTCAATCGCCTCAAATTCTTCTGAAATTGAACGCAAAATGAAATTAGACAAACCAAATAAATGGTCAATAGTTTCATCTGAACTTCTACTAGATTCGCTCGCTTTATAACTTAAATCTTTTGGGGTTAAGCCTTTTGTTGCCCAATAGTAGCGAAAACCTAGGCCATCAACCATTCTTGCCGCAACAGTACCAGCAGTATAAGTTTCAGCAAATTCCGGAATTTCATAATATGGTAAATTTTCTTCACTTTGTGCCATAACAATGGTTGTTATAAATAAGACTAGTACTGAAATTGATTTTTTCATTTTTAAGATGAAAAATTATTTAATCTTTTATGGTTGATTTATTCGAAATTGGATTCACACCATACTTATCAAACAAATAAATTAAGGAGGTCATGGTTGCTGCACCCAATTCCAACTCGCGTTTATTTATAGCATCGAAGGTATCGTTGCTTGCATGATGGTGATCGAAATAACGTTGAGAATCTGGACGTAAACCTGCTAAAACATTTGTTTCTGTTTTAAGCGGACCAACATCGGCACCACTTCCACCCTTTTCAAAATAATGAATAAGATATGGTTTAAATAGCGATTGCCAACTTAAAACCTGATCAAAAGCAGCGTCGGTACAATCGAAAGTAAAACCCCGAGGCGTAAATCCACCTGAATCACTTTCTAAAGCAAAAACGTGATTTTCATTTTTCTGTTTAGCAACCTCAGCATACTTGTTTCCGCCGCGTAAACCGTTTTCTTCATTCATAAATAAAACAACACGGATACTTCGTTTTGGTGTAATGCCAGATTCTTTTAATAATCTTAAAACATCCATAGATTGCACTACGCCTGCACCATCATCGTGAGATCCATCTCCTAAATCCCATGAGTCTAAATGTCCTCCAACAATCATAAATTCATTAGGGAATTCGCTTCCTGTAATTTCACCTATAACGTTATAAGATTGCACATCTGCCAATTGCTTACAGTTTTGTTTAAAATAGA
>NZ_JBATHX010000431.1:0-2362 GCF_049667265.1 Algibacter sp.
ATAATCCATATAGGCTTTACCTTGGGTCCACCAGGTATTTAATCTGTTAAAATCCGTTCCGTGATAACTCAACGCTAAACCAGGAGCAACATCCCAAGGTTGGTGCACGTAGGTATGAAAAATAAATCGGGTAATCCCTTCTGCCCAAGCTCTATCTCCAATAGATTTTAATTGTGCAGGATGCTCATCCCAACCACCAATTCCTGTAAATGACTCTGCTCCAACAATGGCACTACCATTTAAGTGCGCAATAGAAGATACAAATTTAGAAGAATCGAAAAACGGATAACCCCCACTCCAAAACTCACACATTACAATGTCTCCTGTGGCACCTACTTGCATATTATCAAAAGGACCCCAATAAGGTTCTACGGAAAATTTCATTCCATTTTTATGACATAACTCCCCAAAATGTGCGTAATAATTCTCGGCTATTAAGTCGCCGATGGTTCTTCTAAAATCCCATAAAAAGCGCTCTGAGGTTTCACCACTTTCTACATAGTAACCGGCTAAAGTTGGCAAATACGACAGCAAGTTGTAACCTCTTAGCTTTTCGAATTCAGTATCAAAACCAGCAGTCCAATTGGTAGTTTCTACTTCATAACTATCAATTAAACAATTGTTTACCGTTGTTCCGATTAAATTGCCAAGTTTATCAATAATAGGTTGTACACCACCTGCCCAATACGCATCTAATGCTTTTTTACTCATTTTATCTACTTCTAGACCTCTACCACCGTCTGGAGCAGGACGATTTTGTGTTCCAATTGGTGTATGCCCAATTCTTAATACAATCCACTCGCCTTTGGGTAATTGCCATTCTAAAAGTCCATCTTTAGAGACTTTATCTGATAAATTAATAACAGTTTTTTTTGAAATGGTTGCATTTTCTGGAATTTCTTGAGTGTCTGGTAGAAGATGGTTACGAACTCGTTCTGATAATATTTTATAATCTAATCCATCAATCTTTTTAATTTCTTTTGGTTTTGGAAACGCCAAAACTGCAATATCTTTATAATAATCAAATTTAGTTTCAGGTTTTGGCAATTGGTTATTATAGGTTTGATTACCTTGAACTGTTACTTCACTAAATACCACAGTTTGCATTGCATTTTCTGGCGTTACCCAAGGGCCACCGCTTGACGACCAACCTGCACTATTATGAAACGCCAATTCTAAGCCCAAACGTTTGGCTTCTTCTGCTGAGAATTTAAACAAATCTAACCAGTCTTCGCTTAAATATTTTACGGGACCTTGTGGAAACTCCAAGTGTACATTAAACAATTGTGCCTCTTGAATGCCTACTTGCTTCATGGCTTCTAAATCTTTTGTTATTCCAGATTTAGATACATTTCCGCTTATCCAATGCCACCAAGTTCTAGCCTTTGCTTCGTTTGGCGGATTATGAAAACCTTCTTCTAGCGTTATACTTTTACTTACGCTTTTATTTTCAGCACAATTACTGAAGCACAAACACAGAAGTGTAAACGCAATGATATATACCTTTTTCATTATTTGTCTGGTTATTTTTTTATAATTTTTGACACAGAAATGGTAATAGGACCTAACAATCCAGAAGGTAATAATGGATCGGTTGCTTTTTGAAATCCGTAGGCACTAAAGGTTTTTCGAGGACCTTCAGGTAATGGCTCATTATTTCTAAACCATTCTGGCATTTTATTAAACTTGCCTCTAAAGTTTTCGTCGCCAAAACCAGGTTGCCCTCTTCTAATATCATAACCAGTTTGATTGGGTAATTTTTCATCCCCAATTAAACGGTTTGTCCATTGGTTAGTTAATTGGATTTCTAAAGTATTTGTTCCTTTCTTCAATGCAGAAGTCACATCTAAAGTGTACGGTGCTAACCAACTTATGCCTATATCTTTTCCATTCAAAATCACTTTTGCAATAACATTCACTTTGCCCAAATTGAGTTGAAATTGTCTATCAGACTTCAAAAACCTTTTTTCAATATTGAATGTTGTTTTGTAAATAGCGGTTCCAGAATAATGTTTAATTTCCTCTGTGCTGTGTGTTGTCCAATCAAACAAGGAATCGGTTTTTATGGTTGCTTTATAAAAATCTTCTTCTCTAAAATCAATTTGCCAATTTCCTTTTATTTCAACAGGATTTGGAATATCTTTTACTTTTATTTTCCAATTTTCTGAATTATTTACCAAACTTGTATAGCCTCCGTTTTTAAATACCTGCATTACAAGATTAGTCTTTTCATCTACTGAAAATGAAGGTTTTGGCAAATCACTTCGGTCTTTATAAGCTACTTTTGGAGAGTTGGCTGAAGAATCTCTAAAAACAACAAACACAGATTCTTGTGGTTCCATAGGGATAGAAACATTTGTAC
>NZ_JBATHX010000432.1:0-5074 GCF_049667265.1 Algibacter sp.
CATTATTACTGACAACAGTATTATAAACAATACAACTAACGGTGGTAGTACTGGCACTACTGATGAGGACATTGCTATTAATGCAGCTGAATATTCATCAGATTTAGTACTTGAAGCTAACAATACATACACTATAAGCGGTCCGGTAATTATGTCTGATGGCGCAAATTTAATTATTGGAGAAGGTGTTACTGTTAAAGCAGTGGCAACAGGTGCCGATGTGTACATCGCTATTTCGCAAGGTGCACAAATTATTGCTAACGGAACTGCCACTAACCCTATTGTTATGACTTCTGGTGCTGCTGTTCCTTCAGCAGGCGATTGGGGCGGATTAATTATATTAGGAAAAGCTTCAATAAACTCTGTAACTGGAACCGCTACTTCTACATCAGAAATTGGAAGCTTGCCATATGGTGGAACTGATAATGCTGATAGCTCAGGAATTATTCGTTATGTACGTGTAGAATATTCTGGTGGTGCCGCTGATGGTTCTTCTGAAAATAACGGATTCTCTTTCTATGGCGTAGGTGCTGGTACAACCGTAGATTACATTCAAGCTTACGAAGGTGCTGATGACGGTATTGAGTTTTTTGGTGGTACTGTTGAAGTTAATCATGCAGTTGTCATTAACTGTCAAGACGATTCAATTGATTGGACAGAAGGTTTTACAGGAAAAGTAACAAACGCTTATGTTAAACATGGCGCAGATCACGATAAAGGTTTTGAATGTGATGGTTATAATACAGATATTGGGAACTTATCTAGTCCTAAATTCTGGTCTAAACCTACTGTTTCAGATGTTACCATTATAGGTTTAGGTTCTTCAACAGGAAACGAAGCTATAAGATTAAGAGCTGGAACTCAAGGTATATTTAATAATATTTTAATTCAAGGTTTTGCTGAAGGATTTGATTTAGATGGAGATGCTGGAGCAAGTAGCGATAACCCAACAGGAACAGGAGTTATAAACGGAGACCTAGATGCAGCTAATGTTACTTTTACGGATGTGACGACGCCATTTAAAAATGATACGGGCGATACTTTTGCTGATGCAGATTTTTTAACCGGTATTGGAAATGCAACTGGTACAGATTATGCCACTTGGGGAGCAAGCTGGACAACAGGAAACTAGTTATACATACTCGAAAAATAGAATAATAAAAAAGCATCCTAAATTTAGGATGCTTTTTTGATTTTTAACTGCGCTAAAAACTATAGCGAAGCAACATTATTTTCATAATTGACTTCTTTTGTAGATCCGTCAATCCAATAAATCCATTTGCCGACTTTTTTTCCATTATCATAATTTGCAGAAACTGTTTTCTTGCCTTCTGTGTTAAAGCTTAACCAAACACCTTGTAATTTACCATCTACTGTGTAAGACCCTGTTTGGCTTACAACACCATTGTCATGATAATAAACAACATCAATTAAATTTGTGTCTTTATTAAGTTTTAATTCTCTTTCTTTTTGTCCAAAAGAGACCACAGTAATTAAAAAAGCAAAAACAAATAATAACTTCTTCATAATTATGGGGGTTTTAACATTATAAATCAAATATACAAATTACGTAACATTTAAACAACACGCTCTTAACGTTGAATTAACATTAAATTTATAATTATTTGATTATCATCACTTTAAACTTTATCAATAGCCAAAGATTTAACATTGGAAATTAATAATTACTTAATATTAAGGTTACATGAAAGTTACCTTAAAAACAGATATTTGTAACGTCTTGAGACAAAACAATTAGTATTTCATATAATCTATTAGTTTTTGTCGACTTACATTATCATGATTTCTAATGAGACTGCCTTAGGCCAAGGCAGTCTTTTTTTATTGTAAATTTAATCATTAGGAAACATTAAGTTAACATTGGTTTTAGTTCTTTGCAGCGACAAAAAACTAATAAATAATGAAATTTAAAATTACAATTCTATCAATCTGCTTGATGGCGTTTTCAATAGTATTAAACGCACAAGAAATAAGCGATACAACTTTCGGAAGCGGATTAATTAACTATACAGCAAAAGACAGTTCTTTTAGTATAAAGTTTGCACCTCGTTTTCAAGTACGTTCTGAGTCTTCATGGGATCATGATGGCGCTCAGTACACAAGTCCAGATCACACTTTTATTGTGCGTCGTGCACGTTTAAAATTTGATGGTTTTGCTTATAGCCAAAAATTAAAATACAAAATTGAATTAGGGTTATCCAATAGAGATATTTCAGGAGCTGATGAATTTAACCGTGATACCCCAAGAATCATTCTTGATGCTGTTTTAATGTGGAATTTTGCTGAAAACTGGGAACTTTGGGCAGGACAAACTAAACTTCCAGGAAACGTTGAGCGTGTAGTATCTTCTGCAAATCTTCAATTAATTGATCGTTCTTTATTAAACAGCCGTTTTAATATTGACCGTGATTTGGGTATTCAGTTACGTCATAACTCAGATTTAGGTGGCGATTTCTTAATGCGTGAAAAATTCGCTATTTCTCAAGGTGAAGGTAGAAATGTTTCAGAAGGAAATCAAGGTGGTTTACAATATACCGCAAGACTTGAATTTTTACCCCTTGGTGCTTTTAAATCTAAAGGCGATTATTTTCAATCAGATTTAAAGCGTGAGGCAACTCCAAAATTAATGCTTGGATTTACATACAACTATAACCAAGACGCTGTTAGAGAAAGAGGTTTTGCTGGCGATTACATGATAAGAACTGATGGATCTATATATGAAACAGATCAAACTACCATTTTTGCGGATGCCATGTTTAAATACAACGGGTTTTCATTTATGGGTGAATATGCAAAACGCACAGCCGATGATGAAATTGCCACGGAATTAGATGGGACTACTCCAACAGGGGACGTTGTATTAACTGGTAATGCTTTAAACTTGCAAGCAGGTTACTTATTTAAAGACAACTACGAAATAGTTGGTCGTTTTACGACTTTAGAATATGAAGCTATTACCGGAGCATCACCAACAGAGCAATATACTTTAGGAGTTTCAAAATATATTGTTGGGCATAAATTAAAAGTACAGTCTGATATTAGTTACACCACCTTAAATGGTAATGATGATAACATTACTTTTAGATTTGGATTTGATATTCATTTTTAATTAATTTAAATCATAACAATTAGGTAACTTTACACTCAAATTAACTAAAGACATTTGCAAACTTATTTTAATTAAAAAATTATGGATAATATTTACTTATTAATGTTAATTGCTATTACTGTATTAGCGGTTGTTGATATTGTTGTTGGTGTTAGTAATGATGCTATTAACTTCTTAAATTCTGCTATCGGTTCTAAAGTACTTTCTATGCGAACTATAATGATAGTTGCTAGTTTAGGTATTTTTATTGGAGCCGTATTTTCAAGCGGTATGATGGAGGTTGCGCGAAAAGGAATTTTTGTACCAGCCATGTTTAGCTTTGATGAGATTATGTACATCTTTATGGCGGTGATGATAACAGATATCTTATTATTAGATTTCTTTAATACGCTTGGACTACCAACATCGACAACAGTTTCTATTGTATTTAATTTACTTGGTGCAGCAGTTGTTATGTCTATAATTAAAATTACTGCTTCAGACTCAGAAACTTTAGCCGATATAGGGAGTTATATAAACACTAAAAAAGCTGTAGAAATTATTACCGGTATAGTCATGTCCGTTTTTATTGCTTTTACTGTTGGTGCTTTGGTACAATGGGTATCTCGTTTAATTTTCACTTTTCAATATGAGACAAAAAAGAAATATTTTGGAGTTATTTTTGGAGGAATTTCATTAGCTACTATACTTTATTTTATCTTATTAAAAGGTTTAAAAGGTACTCCATTCTATAAAAATATTGCGAGTTTCATGGATGGTAATGAGTTATATATCGTTCTAGGAAGTTTGGCGTTTTGTATGTTGTTTTCTTATGCATTTCAACAAATAACTAAAAAAAGCGTTCTGTTAGTCGTTATTGCCGTTGGAACCTTTGGTTTGGCATTAGCATTTGCAGGAAACGATTTAGTGAATTTTATTGGTGTTCCTATGGCTGCATTTCATTCTTATGAAGCTATGCAACAAGCCTTTTTAACATCAGGCACTTTACCTGCAGATTTTTCTATGGCAGTTCTAGAGAAAAAAGTACCTGCAGAGCCATTATTATTATTCATTTCTGGTGGCATCATGGTATTAACCTTATGGTTTTCTAAAAAGGCTAAAACTGTAGCCGAAACAGAAATTAGTTTATCAACTCAAGGTGATACTCATGAAAAGTTTGAACCTAATAGTTTTTCTAGAGGCATTGTAAGAGGTTCAACCTCTTTATCAAATTATTTTAGTGCTCTTGTTCCAAACTCTATTCAAGAAAAAATAGAGCGAAGATTTGAAAAACCTAGCGCTAAAGCCTTAACTAAAAAGCAAAGTAAAGACTTACCTGCTTTTGACATGATTAGAGCTTCAGTTAATTTAATGGTTGCTGGTGTTTTAATTGCACTTGCAACGTCTATGAAATTACCTTTATCTACTACATATGTTACCTTTATGGTAGCCATGGGTACATCTTTTGCAGATCGTGCTTGGGGCCGCGAAAGCGCTGTATATAGAGTAGCTGGTGTTTTAAATGTAATTGCTGGTTGGTTTGGAACCGCTATTGGTGCTTTTTTTGCTGCTGGGATTGTTGTGTTTTTAGTAAACTGGAATCCTAAAGTAATGACACCAATACTTTTATTATTAACTGCAATATTGTTAGTAAGAAACTATTTATCGCACAAAGAATCTTCAAATAAAACGGTTGCTGAAGATAGTTTAACAGACTCTGAAAGTAGCTCTGTGCAAGGTGTTATACATGAAAGCGCAAAGAATATTGCTAATGTTGTAAAAAGAGGAAATAAAATTTACAGCAATGCTATAAATGGTCTTGCGAAACAAGACACAACACTTCTTAAAAAGAACAAAAAGCAAGTCCTTAAATTAACGGAAGAAGTAGATGCCCTGAGAGACAATATTTTCTATTTCATTAAAAACTTAGATGAATCTAGTGTAAATGCTAGTGGTTTTTACATC
>NZ_JBATHX010000433.1:0-3045 GCF_049667265.1 Algibacter sp.
CGGCAGAACCTATACCAATCCTAACACAACAGGTTTTTTAAACCAGAAAACAAAAGCTTTTAATAGCCTGAGTTTAAATTGGGCGTATTTAATTAGTCCGCAAAAAATATTGTACGCCTCGGTAAATAATGTTTTGGGTTTTAAAAACATTAACGGCTACCAATATGCTAACACACCAGATATAAACGGACATTTTAACAGAAGAGCCTTGCAGCCAGCCACCGATCAATTCTTTTTTGTAGGCTTCTTTTGGACCATAAGCGAGGATAAAAAGAGCAACCAGTTGGATAATTTATAGGGCGTTACGCCTCCTAAGGTCGTCGGGCTATCCGTTCCAAGTCCTCGCTTCTGCCCTAAGGCGCAAAAGCTGTGGGCTATCCACTACTATCCCTGCCTGCCGGCAGGCAGGCCTAACGCGGGCATATCTGCTATGTTTTTAAATAACCAGTAATTTTACTAATTCTTAATGCGAACTGAAACATAAGAACCGTTCAAAATTTTCCAATCTCCATCTTCTTTTATCAGAGTGAAATAGTCTAAATTATTATTTCTTGGTTCGCCATTTATTATAAATGTTGCATCAGCTCTTACAAATGCTAACATTCCCATTTCCATGTGGACTGTAAAATCAGAAACCGGTTCTGTATATTTTGTTGGGTTATCATAAGATTTTAAGCGTTCCAAAAATTCTTGAATGGTATAAGTGTTAGTAATCCATTTTCCATCTCTTAAAGAAGCGCCAGATATGTTAGCCTTCTCGCTAAACATTGTTGATATTGCGTCTGTGTCGTAATTTCCAACAGCGATTAGAAATTGTTCTACTAGATTTTTAACAGCTACTTTTTCAGATTCCATATCCAATACATCTGTTTGTTGAGCAGAAGTCAAAAAACTTAATGTGAGTCCAATAAAGAGTATAAGTATTCTTTTCATTTCCATTTCAATTCAATTAAAGTCTGTTCAGCCTTGCTGCCGATGTGTTTGTGTATGGTTAGTTGCGTGGTTAAGTACGTAATTTAGCAAATAAAAACCGAATAGAAAATCCGAAAGGATATTCGTAAGTAGTCTAGAACCCAGCAATTAACCTGGCTGCCGGCCGGTTATATACGTTGTTAGCCTTTCGTTATTTCTCCAGTTCTTGCTCAATTTCAACTAATATGGTTTCTATTTCT
Organism: Algibacter sp.; assembly: GCF_049667265.1. GTDB lineage: Bacteria > Bacteroidota > Bacteroidia > Flavobacteriales > Flavobacteriaceae > Algibacter_B. Next base: position 1,173 of record NZ_JBATHX010000433.1, read on the forward strand.
GCCTTTAATCCTCCAAATAAACGAGGCCCATTTGTGGCTTTAGCCAACAGTCTGTATGGCAACAGAATATTTTCAAATTCAACTGATTCGAACATCCGTTTGTTATTTACCTTTTCGGAAATCGACTTGTGTTCAAAATCCATAAATCCTATATCCTTTACAATGTTTCGCACACTTCCCTCCTTATATACAAAAGTGCGCAATTTTTCGTCAGCGAAATCTGCTCCATTTAACTGTATGTCTAATAAATCTAATGAACTTTCAAAAGAGGCCAGATGTTGCCTTAAGCTTTTATTCTCAATGATATTGAGCTTACCTGAACTAATGATATCGCTTAAAACTCCTTTTGCCGGCAAATAGCCTAAAGCACTACCAAGAATAGGGAGGAACATTTGAGAAATTGCCTGATTACTGACTGTGTCAAGGACATTTCTGTCAAATAAGGTCAATAGATTATCAAGTGCTACTACCCGTTGCTCATTTTCTTTAATGGAAGTGTTTATTTTGTTCAGATTCGTTTCAAATTCTGCTTGCAGCGACAATAAATATTCCTGTTCTACCTTTCTTTGTTCGTTGTAATTATTGTTATTGTTAATTTGTAAAGCAATTAAAATCCCAATAACAACAAGGATAATTTCGCCAAAAGCATAAATCAGATATTTACTGAATTTGTTTTCAGAGAGTAAGTTTTGTCGAATTTTTCTGAAGAATTTTATCATTTGGTTAGTGGTTGGTCATAATGAAGGCTAACGTCTTGGTGAATGAGTTGTAGCGTTAGTTTAGAACGTAATTTAGCAAATATAAAGCGAATATAAAATCCGCTAGGGTTTTCCAATTACACACAGAACAAGCAATTAATTATACTCGTTGTTGTGCTTTCGTTATTTTTTTAATTCGGTTTTAAGGATTTCAATAATTTCTTTTGATTCGTCTATGTTTTGATTAAGATTATTAATGTATGCTCCATATACAATACTTTTCCAATCAAGATAAGCATCTAAAGCAATATACATATCTGGGTATCTTTTTTCAATAGTTAGCATTTGTCTTAATTGTGATTGATTATGATACTTTTTCTGTATTAAAACTGATGCGCCTTTTAAGGCCGCTTCTTTCAATAAATCACTAAGATCACCCAAGTTGGCTGAAAATGACTTTATGTTCTCCAATTTACTTTTGTTATATTGTGTCAATAAACCCCGAAGTTTAGGATTGAAAATTTTTATATCTCCTGTGTTTATGAGCGTTTCAATAGTACTTGTTTTATATTCTAAACCAGAAGTAGAAAAATTATTTTTTAGTATGCTATCGAAAATTTCAGTAATGCTTAAATTGGGTTTCGCATAAATTTTGTTATAGTCCTCTATTTTTTTTATTTCTGCCTGTAAGTATGATATCTTTTCTTTAGCAAAGTTGTTATCGATTTCAAAATCAGATAAAAGTTGTTGGTAGTAATTTTCCTTTAAATTTTCTTCTTTTCTGGACTCATTCCAATTATTAATTGATAACGCAATTAAAATTCCAATCACTACGAGCACAATTTCGCCAATTGCATATTTAAAATATTTGCCAGTTTTACCTTCTGAAAGTAAATTTTGCCTAATTTTTCTAAAGAATTTTATCATTGGTTAGCGGTTGGTTATAATGACGCACAACGTTTTTGTGTAAGGAACGTTGCGGTTTTGTGTGCGAGGATTTTCCGAAGGAAAATCAGACGTAACAAAACAAGCAACGACCTTTAAATTTAGCCTAAACAGCAATTTTTTATATACTGTGTTGGCAATAGTTTTTTATTTGCTACTTAATGGAGGCACCAACTAAATTATAAAATACATGAGCACTATCAATATACTTTTGATTTTCTACATATTTA
>NZ_JBATHX010000434.1:0-3613 GCF_049667265.1 Algibacter sp.
GGGTTTTGTTGAAGTTTTTCAACCACATTTACCCAGCTACTATTCATTTCAATAGGATCTGAAACTGGCACGAATGCTTGATGTTCTAGGCTAAATGTATTGCCATCCCAAAAGAATTTTTCATCATAATTCCAAGCTAAATTAAAAAGCGGCATGGAGTTTCGGGTTCCAAAAATTCCTTTAACACCATCGCTAATTCTGGCTGAATCTGTAAACGCATGTTCTGGCGCATGACAATCGGCGCAAGCTTGTGAATTATCTTCTGATAAAATAGGATCAAAAAATAGTTTTTTGCCTAACGCAATGCCTTCAACGGTTTGTGGATTGTCAAAAGGAATTATAGGGTCTAGAATGTTGTCTTCAAAAAGTTTGGGTATTTCTAAAGGACTTGGAATAGCAACATAGGTTTCGACTGTTTCATTTTCGCAAGAAAAACAAAAAAGAATCAAAACGATACTATGTAAATACCATGTTTTCAAAAGATTGTTTTATTGATTTACAGATTTTAAACTAAATACATCTTGACCATTATCATACATCATTATTTGCGCTCCAGAATTTGGCATAAGCATTTGGTTTAATTCATTTAAGTTCCAAATATTTGGGTCTTTAAACCATTCAGCAATATTCATTTCAATGTTAAAAGTGGCGTTATTACTTATATTAACGGCTCCTAAGTTCACATTAAAAAAGGTGTCTTGAGGAAACGTTGGGTCGGCCCCAGGATTATCTGCTGCTCTAATAGCATGAAAATTATAGCCTTGCTCTTCATTAACATCATTTATAAATTTTCCGTCTAATTGCATATAGTGGTAACCACCACCCAACATTGCAGGCACATTCCATGATGCCGTATTTAAGTCTGTGTAGTTGTTTAAGTTGTCTTCATTATTGAATCCAAAAGTAAAAGTGACGTTACTATAGGAACCTGATGGTAAAAATGAGGTTGGCGTAAAAGATAGGTTTTCGTTATTTGTAACGTCCACCAAGTTATAACCATCAAGTACCATGGTGCTGCCATCAGTTTTATAAAAAGTGATTTTTGAAATAAGATAACGAAAGCGTTCAATACTTAATTGATTGCCAGCGTCATTAGTAAATTTTATGACGTTAAAATCTGAATTTGTCACCAAAGTTCCATCCCAATTATGGGAAAAAATAAAAGTTGCGTTTGTTAACGTGACTTTATCATCGTTGCCTTGATCACAAGAAATGATGCTAAACGACATAAAAAATAGCAGGAAGGGAATTATTTTTTTCATTAGTTTAACTTAAAAATTAGTACATCTGAGAATCCATTGTTGTCTGATATATCAAGGTTGGCACTACTAGTTTCTCCCACCACTATGATAGATTTATTATTCAATTCGACAGCTCCATAAGCAAAATCTATTTCTGAACCACCTATTGTTTTTTGCCATTTAAGGGCGCCATGAGTATCTATTTTTATAACCCAAGCATCATTTTGTCCATGGTTATTTGTTAAGTCACCATCTATACTTCTTGAGCTTCCAGAAATTATAAAGGTATCATCTTGAGTTTTTGAAATTGAACGCGCTACGTCAAAACTAATACCGCCATAGGTTTTTTCCCAAATAAGATTCCCGGTAGGCGAAATTTTAATAACCCATAAATCGGCTGCACCATGGTTTATAGAAACGTCAAAATCACTACTTCTAGTATCGCCAACAATAATATAGTTTCCATCGTTTGATTCTACAATGGCCCTGGCTTCATCGGTTTGCGAGCCTCCAAAAGATTTTTCCCAAACTAAGGTTCCAGTTTCTGAAATTTTCACAATCCAGAAATCGTAGGTGCCGTTGTTGTTATTAATATCAACATCAGCGCTATCAGATGAGCCCACTAATATATAGCCATTATCTTGTGTTTGAATGGCATCATAAGGCGTGTCTGTAAATGTTCCGCCATAATATCTACTCCATTGTTTTTCACCTAAAGCATTGGTTTTTATGGCCCAATAATCGCCCCCAGCGTGCTGTGTTTTATTTGTTTTTGAAGAAATGCTTTTGCTATTGCCTGCGCCATTACTAGCCGAAACATCTAAGGTTCCCGTTAATAAAAACCCGCCATCTTGAGTCTGAATGATGGTATTGCCAATATCTGCTCCCAAAAACCCATAATTTTTTTCCCATGAAATTGTTCCTGCGGCATCCAATTTTGAAACCCAAAAATCGTGAGCACCGTTATTTTCCGAAACCGAGCCATCGGTACTTTTACTAAAACCTAGGATAGCATAACCGCCATCGGATGTTTGAATGATGCCGTTACCGCGGTCATCATCAGAACCACCATAGGTTTTTTGCCATTCAAGTATATCGTTTTGGTTGAATTTAAGTAGCCAATAATCAAAAGATTCGTTTGATTTGTTTGCGATGTCGCCATCCATACTTTGCGTGTATCCAAGAATGGCATAGCCGCCATCAGTAGTTTTTATAACCGATTGGGCACTTTCGTTTTTTGTACCACCAACAGATTTTACAAAGTCAACGTTAATCGTTTCGGTTAAATCCTTGTCATTATCATTGTTTTTAGAACAACTAATAACCAAAAACACAGTAGAAACTAGACTAAAGGCGAATGTATGTTTCTTCAAGTAGTTAAACATGATATGTGATTATGTGCCGCTTTTTCTAATTATAAATAACCCTCTATCAATGTCGCTAACAATAATGTTGCCACTTGAGAAAAAAGGATAAATACTCCAAGCACCATTAAATTCTGTGCCATTATTAGTAGGATAGGTATCAAAAAATCCGACTTCAGCCATGGTGCCTCCGCCAATTCCAGATATACCTAGCATGCGAACACCAGCACGATAATTTGCGAAATAATAGGTGTTGTTTTTTACATACCCATTATGATCAATAGCTGCGCTAGTTCCAAAATAATCAAAATGAAAAGCAGGGTTATCTAAATCGGTAAAATCGAAAATAATAGTTCGCGTATTTCCTCCAGTTCTAAGCTCATCTAGCTCATCGCCTAAAATAAAGTATTTCATATCTTCTGTAAACCAACCTTGATGCGCATACCAAACATTTGTATAACTTATAGTTGAAATAATTGTTGGATTAGCCTTATCAGTAACATCGGCAATGACCACCTCGTTTTCATTGCTTCCTATTAAAATTTCTTTACCGGAATAATCGGTATCTGGACCATTATAGGTTATCACTTGGGCATCATGAGAATATCCGCCTTCTAAAAATCCGCCTTCAGAAACTGGGTTTTTAGGATCTTGAATATTTATGAATATGGGACCGCCTGCAAAAGTTGAACTTCGGTTTGCCCCAACAATATAAGCATAACCACTATCCTCATTAATGACAATATTGTGCGCTTTTCCAAATTCAGTAAAATGGGTATCGGCAGTAAATGTTTCAGGAGGACTTGCTACATCTCTTAATCGCGTTAAATCGAAAACCTGCATGCCATGATCATCATTACACGTAGGATCTCCAAAACTACAATCGGCAACAATAAATGCATGGTCTTTATAAATTTTCACATCGCGCCAAGGGCTTGTGGTTGTTGCTGTTGGTAGATTTCCTAAATAGATTGGTTCATTAGGTTTTGAAATATCTACAAATGCTGT
>NZ_JBATHX010000435.1:0-13677 GCF_049667265.1 Algibacter sp.
ATCCAATTATAACTCTAGTTTTTATTGAAAAAACAAAGCATATTAACAAGTTACAACCAAGTTCATTTTCTATACTCTAAAAGCGTAGCGGTCTTTTTCTATAATTATAAAGTTTTCATAAAGTAAATAGTAAATGGAATAAATCTTGATAGTTTTGCGTTGAATAAAAAACAACATCAATGAAAACAATCATAAAAGTAATTGTTCTATTTATAACTACAGTTTGTTTAGCCCAAGACCCCATAGAAAAAACGATTGGCGAGTTTAGTGAATTAAAAGTTTACGATTTAATTGAAGTAGAACTCATTAAATCTGATAAGGATGCCATTGTTATTGAAGGAAAAAATGCAGACGACGTTGTTGTTATAAGCAAAAACGGAACTCTAAAAATTAAAATGAAAATAGAAGAAGCTTTTGATGGTAGCAACACTAAAGTAAAATTATATTATACAAATATTGATGTAATTGATGTTAACGAAGGTGCTCAAGTACATTCAAAAGATACCATCAAACAATTTGAAATTGATTTAAACGGACAAGAAGGCGGTAAAATAAACCTCAATGTTGATGTAAACTATCTTAATGTAAAATCCGTAACGGGAGCCGATATTGTAGCTTCAGGCATTGCTAAAAAACAAGATATTACCATTTATACAGGAGGCGATTACGACGGAAAACTATTAAAAACAGAGGTTACCGAAGTGTCAATTAATGCTGCAGGCGAAGCTTATGTAAACGCATCAAAAAAGGTTATTGCAAAAGTTAAAGCTGGGGGCGATATTTTCATTTACGGCAATCCAGAACAGATAGACGAAAGCAAAATATTAGGAGGCCGAATCAAAAAAATGGATGATTAGTTTTTAGTTTTATGTCGTCCATAAAGGGTTAGTTTACAGATTTTAATACACAAAACCAGAATATTATTCATTCTGGTTTATGTTTATGCTGCTAATTAGTTCGGAACTAAAACCAAACAATAACTATACTACTTCCTGTTTATCCCTTATTTTTATTACCTTAGTACCTTAACAAAAAATAAAATGTTGTGAAAAACATAAATTTTTTAGTTTTGCTATTTTTACTTGGGTTTATTTTTTCTGCTAAAACTCAGGAGCGACCACCAATTAATATTTTTCATCCTGAAGACTATAACGGCGAGGCACAAAACTGGTCTATTTCTCAATCTGATGAGGGATTTATTTATATCGCAAACAGTAAGGGTTTATTAGAATACAACGGATCTAAATGGAGCTTATATGAATCTCCAAACCAAACGAATCTCCGTTCGGTTCAAGTCATTGATAATTTAATTTATACGGGTAATTATCAAGATTTTGGATATTGGGAAAAAAACAATTTTGGGGTTTTAAACTACACATCGCTATCTAAAGAATTGAATTTAGAATTATTAGAAGATGAGGAGTTTTGGAATATTTTTTCTTTGGATAATTCCATATTGTTTCAATCGCTAGACCGAATTCATATTTATAATAAATTAACAAAGGCTTATAGTGTTGTTAATTCTAAAACTAAAATGTCCAGGTTATTTAAGGAAGGGGCAAATTTTTATTTTCAAAGTTTAAATAATGGACTATATAAAATTGAGAATGGTGCGGGTGTACTAATTTCTGATAACGACATTATTAAAAACAATGTTATTGTTAGCGTTTTTAGGAGCAAGGCAAAAACTTTAATACTTACTCAAGATAATGGTTTTTTTGAATTACTAAATAATGAATTGACCCATTGGGATATTCCAGCTAATTCAATTTTAGATAAAACAAGTGTATTTAGTAGTATTCAACTTTATGATAAGAGTTTTGTTCTTGGTACAATTTCAGATGGCTTGATTCATCTTACCTCCAACGGGGAAGTTAATTACAGAATTAATCAATCTAATGGGTTAAGTAATAATACGGTTTTAGCATTACATGAAGATGTTGATTATAACTTATGGCTGGGATTAGACAATGGGGTTAATTGTATAAATATTAAATCGCCTTATCATATCTACTATGATGAAAACGGAATGATTGGTAGTGTTTATGCTTCTAAAGTGTTTAATAATTTTTTGTATTTAGGTACAAATCAAGGCTTATTTTATAAACCTTTAAAAAGCAATGAAAAAGTAAAATTTATTGAAGGAACACAAGGGCAAGTTTGGAGTTTACAAGTGATTGATAACACACTTTTTTGCGGGCACAATTCAGGAACCTTCATAATTCAGGATAATAAATCAAGAAAAATTTCAAATATCCTTGGTACATGGCAAATAAAGCCCATTGAAAACCATAACAATTTATTAATTCAAGGAAACTATAGCGGACTAAATATTCTAGAGAAAACAAATGGGAATTGGGAATTTAAAAACAAAATTGAAGGTTTTGATTTTTCAACAAGATTTTTCGAGTTTTTAAATAATGAAGAAATTTACTTGGTTCATGAATTTAAAGGCGCCTTTAAGCTAAAGCTAGATAAAGAATTTAGTCGTGTTTTAGAGTTTACTCAGGACACATTAATGGATATTAAATCAAATTCCAGTTTGTTTAAGCACCACGGAGATTTGCTGTTTTCAAGTAAAAATGGTGTTTTTAAGTTTGATAAGAGTATTAATAAATTTAATAAAGACACGTTGTTGAGTGAATTGATTGAAAAGGAAAATTTTATTTCTGGTATTGTAGCCTCAGAGCCAATTACAAACACTTTATGGAGCTTCAATTCCAAAGGAATTAATTATAGTTCAGCATCAAAACTTAGCGGTAATATTAAAATCAATAACATCCATTTTCCAGAAGAGGTAAGAAAAGATGTTCTTGATTATGAAAGTGTATCGCATTTATATGATGAGAAATTTTTATTTGGTTCCACTACCGGATACATTGTCCTTGATTTAGATAACATTGTTAATCAAGATCATAAAATTAATATTAATCAAATTGCGGTAAGTGATTTAAAGGACAATAATTCGTTTAAATTAGTAGATATTACCACAAAACCCGATTTTAAGAACCAGGAAAATAATTTGCAATTTTCTTATAGTATTTCATCGTTTTCAAAAATACAAAAACCAGAATATCAATATAAACTTGAAGGCATATATGAAGGTTGGAGCGATTGGTCCACAGATGGTACTGTTTTGTTTGAAAACTTGCCGCATGGAAAATACACATTTAGTGTAAGAGGGAAAGTAGGTAATGTTATCACTTTAAATACAGAGTCTTATCTTTTTGTAATTAGCAATCCTTGGTATCTTTCAAATCTTGCAATTGGAATTGCTGTTTTTTTGCTATTGCTTTTTTCATTAATAACACATAACATTTATAAACGCCATTATAGAAAACAACAGGAACGTTTGCTACAACAAAAAACAAGAGAATTTGACCTTAAAGAATTAGAAAATAAGCAGCAATTAATGCGTTTTAAAAATGATAAGCTAAGGGAGAATATTGAAAATAAAAACAGAGAATTGGGTATTTCAACCATGAATCTTATCAAGAAAAATGAGTTTTTAAATTCCATTAAAAAAGAACTTGAAGGTACTGAAGGTGACAAAGGCTTAAACAAGGTAATCAAAATAATAGATAAGAACCTGAGCAACACAGATGATTGGAACTTATTTCAAGAAGCGTTTAACAATGCTGATAAAGATTTTCTAAAGAAAATTAAAAGTCTTCACCCAAGTTTAACATCGAATGATCTGCGTTTGTGTGCGTATTTGCGATTAAATTTATCCTCAAAAGAAATTGCACCACTACTAAATATTTCTTCAAGAAGTGTTGAGGTTAAGCGCTACAGGTTAAGAAAGAAAATGGATTTAGCTCGTGAATCTAGCCTGTCCAACTATATTTTAGAAATATAATTTCCACTACAGCATTTTTTTTACCTATACAATACCACAACATTGGGTGTTTTTTAGTGTTTTAATATTTTTTATTACCACATGTAATTTGATAATAAAAGCCTATAATTATTAGGTTTTTGATATTTTTTAGCGCCTTTTTTTATCATGTATATTTTTTGTTGGGGTGTTTTTTGTTAATAATTCCTTAATGCTTACTTAAATTTACTAAAAACTTAAACGAACAAATTTTATGAGACACACGCTATTACTAGTTTCGGCTTTATTCTTTATGTCCTTCGCGAGTGCGCAGAGTTTAGATATAAGCGGAAATGTTCAGGATGAAACAGGGTTTCCTATTCCTGGAGCGAACATTATTGTTAAGAACACCTCTAAAGGTGCGGTTACCGATTTTGATGGTAACTTTAGCTTAACAGGAATTGAGAAAGGTTCTACTATTACCGTTAGTTACATTGGATATGTAACAAAGGAAGTGGTGGTTACAAACAACAACAAACTAACTATCCAATTACAAGAAGATTTAGCACAGCTAGATGAAGTCGTTGTAATTGGTTATGGTACGCAGAAAGTTACAAATGTTTCTGGTGCTATTTCTACTATTAAAGCAGAAACCATTGAAAATTTAAAACCTACAAGGGTTGAAGAGGCTTTACAGGGTAGTGCTTCAGGTGTTTCTGTAATTCAAAGTGGATCACCAGGAAGCAAACCAACAGTATTAATTCGTGGTATACCTTCCTTTTCAGGAGAGGCTCCGGTAGTTATTATTGATGGTGTGCCGCAATCTTTGGATGATTTAAACTCTATAAGTTCAGCTGATATCGAATCCCTTAATATTTTAAAAGATGCTGCTTCAACGGCAATTTATGGTGTTAAAGGTGGTAACGGTGTTATTGTAGTTACAACTAAAGGAGGTAGAAAAAACCAAAAAGCAGAATTTAACTATAATACATATACTGGTTTTCAATCTGTAATTAGAAAAATAGGTTTATTAAATGCTTCAGAATATGCAACCATGGTAAATGAGGGTAGTACCGCTGCAGGTGACGGTTTAATTTTCCCTAATATTTCTGGTTTAGGAGAAGGTACAGATTGGCAAGATGAAGTTTTTAAGGACGCTAGTTTAAGTTCTCATACATTATCCGCTAGAGGTGGATCTGAAAACATAGGCTACTTTTTATCAACTGGTTTCTTACGTCAAGGCGGTGTTGTTGGTGGCGATGATAAATCAAATTTTAATAGAGTAAATTTTACTGCAAATTTAGATTTTCAATTATCTCCTAAAATGAAGTTTGTACTTAATACGAGTTATGCAAACATTAAAAGCAAAACAATTGCTGAAAACTCATTCAACTCTATATTGGGTAATGCAATAAATTTTGACCCAACGGTTTCGCCTTATAATAATGATGTTAACGATTTTGCAACTTATGGTTATAGTAATTTATTATTATCTGAAATTTTTAATCCAGTTCAAAGGTTAGCTGATACTTATAATGAAAACAATGGTGATAAATTATATGGTAAATTTGAGATCCAATATGATATTTTGGATAACCTTAAACTTACATCTCGATTAGGATATACAAAATGGGATAATGTTCGTAAAACATTTTCTCCTTTGGCTTATTATGGACCTAACAATGTATCTAGTCAGTATTTACCAGACGGTACAGTACCTATGCAAACAGTAGATAATGGAGACGGTACAACAAGCATAATTCCAACGTATAACAATAGTGTTTCAGAAGTAGAAGAATCTAATTTTAGTTATACGTTTGAAACTTATGCGAGTTATAATTTTAGCTTAAACGAAAAACACAATTTTGACATTGTTTTAGGTGTTTCTAGAAGTAAATCTACTGGTGATGAAATTGGAACAACTAGACAAGATGTGAGAGACAACTCTTGGGCTTGGGCAGATATTAGTGCCGCTACAGGGGTTAATACAGAGTTAAACACCAATGCCTATACTGGTTATAGTTATCAAGATTTAGAACGTAGAAATATGTCTTATTTTAGTAGAATTAACTACGATTTTGAAAACAAATATTTAGCATCTTTTTCTGCCAGACGCGACGGCTCGATTGCATTTGGTGCCGATAATAAATTTGCAAATTTCTATGCAGGGTCTTTAGGTTGGGTTGTTTCTAGCGAAGATTTTTTCGATTCAGAATCTATTAATTTCTTGAAAATTAGAGGAAGTTATGGTACTGTAGGAAATGAAAATGTAGATCCGCAATATGTAAGCATTACTGTTGGCGGACCAAGTTATAATTCTACAGCAAATAGTAATGGCTATACTTTTGGATCCGAGTTTGTTTCAGGAGCTACAGTAAATTCATTTAGTAATCCTACATTAAGCTGGGAGGAGCAAACACAATATAACATAGGTTTTGATGCCACGCTTTTCAATAGTTTATCAATAACTGCTGATTATTTTAATAAATCTGTTGAAGGTTTGTTATTTACAGATGCACCACCGCTTTATGCAGGTACCTCTGAGCCTGTAAAATCTAATATTGGTAGTACAGAAAGTAAGGGTATTGATTTAACTTTGGGTTATAGAACAAATGGCGATGGTTTAAAATTTAATACGTCATTAACATTTACAACATCTAAAAACTTAGTAACTGAAACAAATACAGATGGTACAGCATTTGTTTCAGGAGGTTCTTATTTTAATGGTCAAGCACATGATGCTACACGATTTGAAAAAGGCTTTACTCCAGGGTATTTTTATGGATTTGAAACCAATGGGTTATTTCAAAACCAAGATGAAGTTGATGACCACGCAACCCAGGCTGGGGCGCAACCAGGTGATATACGATTTGTAGATACTAATGAAGATGGGATTATAAATGATGAAGACAAAACGCAAATTGGAGACCCATTTCCAGAATTTACGATGGGTTGGAATTTAGGATTTGACTATAAAAATTTCGACTTAAGCATGTTTACTTATGCTTCTGTTGGTAATGATGTTTTTAGAGCTTATGAGCGTAATGCATTATATACTAATAAGGATAGAAGTATTTTGAACAGATGGACAGGGGAAGGAACCACTAACGACGCGAGCAATCCACGTTATACTTTTGCAGACACAAATAGTAATATTAGACCGTCTGACAGATATATAGAAGATGGTAGTTTTATTAAAATTAAAAGTTTAATTTTAGGTTACACATTGCCTGATAGTTCTAGTAAGTTTTTTAGTAAGGTTCGTATTTATGGTCAGGCCAAAAATTTATTGACGCTTACTGAATATACTGGTCTAGATCCTGAAATATCTGGAGGTATTTTAGATACAGGTATAGATAGAGGGTCTTATCCACAGGCAAGAACATTTTTAATTGGTTTAGACCTTAAATTTTAACATCCAAAAAAATATCAATATGAAAAATATAAAAAATAGTATTGGGTTAATTATGATACTTTCAATCTTTGTTGGTTGTTCAGATGTTGTTGATTTCGACCCGCATGACGAGTATGCTGTAACAGAATTAGATTATCTACAAACAGCAGCAGATTATCAAACAATGGCTGTTAGTTGTTACACACCATCACAATGGTTAAACGGCGTAATGGTTCTTGGAGATATTGCATCAGATAACGCCGTTGCAGGAGGTGAAAACGCTTCCGATGTGCTGACTTTACAAAACATAGATGATTTTGATTATCAACTTTTAGCAAACAATAGCACGCTTGAAGATTTATGGAAATCGGCTTATGAAGGTGTTAATAGAACAAATTATCTTTTAAAATATAAAGATGTTAACCTTTTAGGAAACACAGTAGATTTTGATGGTAAGGACGAGCTATTTGGTGAAATTCGTTTTTTAAGAGCGTATTACTATTTTACCCTTACAAAAATGTTTGGTGACGTGGTATTGTTTACTGATGGTAAATTAGGTATTTCAGATTTTGGAACCTTACAAAGAGCGCCTCAAGCGGATGTGTATGCTCAAATAGAAACTGATTTAACTGCGGCTATTAGTGTGTTGCCTTTAAGCCAAGGTCAGCAAGGGCGTATTACAAGATATGCTGCTCAAGCCTTATTGGGAAAAGTGTATCTATATCAAGAAAAATTTGATTTAGCAGCACCTATGTTAGAAAAAGTAGTAAATGGTCCTTTTAGTTTAATATCAGATTATGATAGTATCTTTTTATTAGAAAATGAAAATGGTACAGAATCTGTTTATGAAGTGCAATATTCTAATGGTTCACCATATTATAATTGGGGAGGACAAACAAGAGGCCAAGGAAATTACGCCGTTCAACAATGTGGTGTAAGAGGTTTTAGTGGTTCAGCCGATATGCCTTATAACCCAGGTTGGAGTACAAATTTACCAACCCAAGATTTAGCAGCAGCTTTTGAAGATGGCGATCAAAGAAAAGACGCTACGTGTTTTGATGTGGCAGCATATGCAGCCGCAAATCCAAGTCTTAATGTTACTTTTCAAGTAGCGCCTTTTAAAAATACCGATTTGTATAACAAAAAGTATTTACCAAGAAAAGGACAAACTAGTGGGCAAGTTGAATTGAACTATGAAAACAACCAACGTATAATCCGTTATGCGGATGTATTGTTAATGGCTGCTGAAGCTAATTTAAGAGGAACGTCAGGTAGTGCCTCTAAAGCACAAACTTATTTAGATAGAGTAAGAGATAGAGCCTTTGGTGATGAAGATCACAGAGTAACAGCTACAGTCGATGCTATTTGGGAAGAAAGAAGATTAGAATTAGGCATGGAAGGCGATCGTTTTTTCGATTTAGTGAGAACTGGACGTGCAGCCGCAGTTTTGGGTAGTGGATATAGTACAGCTACTAAAGGATTGTTTGCAATTCCTCAAAGAGAGATTAATATTTCTGGTTTAACCCAAAACGATGGCTATTAAAAAACAAAAAAATAAATTATGAAAACATTAAAATATATTTTTAGTACACTCTTAATTATAGCTCTGGTTTGGAGTTGTGAGGAAGATAAGTTCGGCGAAACCGACTTTGTTAATAGTATTACTTTACCAACAAATATTGCTGCTGGAGTAAATGTTGTTCCTGATAATTCAGGGCTTACTTATATAACTCCAACAGGTGAAGGAGCAGTAACTTATGTTGTTGATTTTGGTGATGGGTCTGAACCATCTGAATTATTAGCGCCAGGAGAATATGCAGAGCATGTATATGTTGAAGGTACTTATGAGGCTACTATTACAGCCACAAACCTTAATGGTAAATCTGCTACAGGTAAACAAACGGTAGTTGTATCGTTCAGAGCACCTGAAAATATTGCAATTACTACAGAAATTGATGGTGCAAATCCGTTTTTATTGAATGTATCTGCAACTGCAGATTTTGCATCTAGTTTTTTAGTATACTTTGATACGTCTAACCCAGATGAGGTTGGAACACCTTTAGAGATAGGCGGAACAGTAAGCAATGTGTACGCTGGTGTTGGTGATTATACAATAAAAGTGGTGGCCTTAAGTGGTGGTGCTGAAACTAGTGAGTTGGAACAGATGGTAACCATTTCGGCTCCTGTAGTTTTCCCAATTGATTTTGAAGTTTTTGATGCTTCTGTATTTATAGGATTTGGTGGTGCTTCAGCTGCAATAATTGATAATCCAGATACAGACGGAAATGCATCTGCAAAAGTAGGTGAAATTGTAAAAGGTGGTCCAGAGGTATGGGCAGGTAATGTCATTACCATGTCTTCACCTATAGATTTTGGTCTTAAAAAAGCAATGAAAATGAATGTTTGGTCTCCAAGACCAGGTGGAAAACTGATATTAAAAATTGAAAACCTGGCTGATGCTAGTATTAATATTGAAAAAGAAGTTACTTTAAACGGCAATAGTAGTTGGGAAGAGGTTGTTTTTGATTTATCAGATATTGATGAAACACAATCATATCAAAAATTAGTATTCTTTTTTGATTTTGGTGTTGTAGGTACTGGTGGTGCAGATTGGACATTCTATGTAGATAATATTAATCAAACCATAATATCAAGTGGCGCAACAGGTTTACCTGGTCAATGGGTAATGGCTCCAGAAGGTGGTTCTTTAGGAGTAGGCCCTACTTCGGGTAGCATAGAATGGTGGAATTGTGATGCTGATTGCGTGCCTATAAGAGCATGTTATTATGATGATATTTATGTTTTTGGTGCAGACGGATCGTTCCAAAATGTTTTAGGAGCAGATACTTGGACTGAAGGATGGCAAGGCGGAGGAGATTCTTGTGGAACTCCAATAGCACCACATGATGGATCAAACCCAGCAACATATACTTACGATGAAGGCGCTGGAACAGTTACTTTAAATGGTCTTGGTTCATTTATAGGTATACCGAAAGCCGTTAATGGCGCAGAATTAACCAGTCCTACAGGTGCTCCTGCTTCAGTTACTTATAATATTGAATTTTTAGATGATGACACGATATCTGTTAGTATAGATTCTGGTGGCGCATTTTGGAATTATAAATTAATTAGAGCTGGTGCGGTAACAACCCCTTTAACCGGAACTTGGCAAATAGCTAGTGAAGGCGGCGCTTTGGGCGTAGGTCCAACTGTTGGCGATGTAAGCTGGTGGGATTGTAATGCAGCTTGCGTAACTAGTAGAGCATGTTATTATGATGATTTATATGTCTTTGGTACAGATGGATCATTCCAAAATGTTTTAGGAACCGAATCTTGGATTGAAGGATGGCAAGGTGGAGGAGATTCTTGCGGAACTCCTGTAGCACCTCATGATGGTTCAATCCCTGCAACTTATTCTTATGATAGCGGTGCAGGCACATTTACACTTAACGGTAAAGGATCTTATATTGGATTGCCAAAAGCAGTAAATGGCGCAGAACTTACTGATCCAAATGCGGCACCTGATGCTATTGTATACAATGTGTAGTTTATTGACAGCAACACAATAAACGTCAATATAAATGTTTATGGAAGTGGTGGAACTGTGTTTTGGCAATATAAGCTTGTAAAAATCTAAAAAAATTAAAATATGAAAAACATAAAATATTATATCGGATTATTTTTGGCGCTAGCGCTAGTAAGCACGAGCTGTCAAGAAGATGATGCCGTAATTGGCGACATCATTACCCCAACCAATGTAACTATATCAGCTGAAATTGTTGGCGTAGATGCTGATAACCCTTTCGGAGATGGTAGTGGATTTGTAAACTTTACAGCTACTGCTGATAATGAAATAACGTACCAATTTGATTTTGGTGATGGTAAAGAAGCTGTTGCACCTACTGGTGAAATACAACATAGATTTACAGTTACTGGAACAAACACATATACTGTTGTTGTTAATGCTGTTGGTACTGGTGGTGTTATGTCAAGCACGTCTATGAATGTAGAAGTATTTAGTTCATTCTCTGATCTTGAAGCTGTTGAAATGATGGCGGGAAAAACAATTGGAGGTACTAAAACTTGGTATTGGGCTTCTAATTTGGCAACCCATGTAGGCTTAGGTCCTTATGAAGATGATTATGGAAGCGGTGAGTTTGCATGGCCAGCTTGGTGGAATAGTATCCAACCTTGGGATGAGGAAAAATCATGTATGTACACAAACGAATTTGTATTTACAAGATTAGAAGAAGGTCTTACTTTCGAACAAACTGTTGGTCCTGCTTTTGTACCAGGAACGTACGCTGGTGTTATTGGAGTTGATGGTGATACTTGCCATGATGAATCGGTAGCTACAACTATGTTTGGTCTTAAAAACGTATCATTTTTCCCATCTTCATCAAAAGCTGCTTTAGAGGGTTCTTACAATGATGCGCCTTATAGAGGAACATCTTTTGAAATTTCTGATGGTGGATTTATGGGATGGTATGCAGGTGCAAGTTCTTATGATATTATATCGGTTACCGACGATCAACTTTATGTTAGATATGTTGAAGCTGGTAACGTTAATGTGTGGTACCAATTGTTTACTTCTACTAAACCTACGGAAGGCGAATCAGTATTTGAATCTGAATACAATACTTTAGCATGGTCTGATGAGTTTGATACAGCAGGCGCACCAGATGCAGCTAGTTGGACCTATGATTTAGGCGCTGGTGGCTGGGGTAATGGTGAGATTCAATCTTACACAAGTGACGCTAGTAACGTTATTGTAGAAGATGGAATGCTTAAAATTACAGCCATAAAAGATGGTACTAATTACACATCTACAAGATTAAAATCAATTGATTTATACGAGTTTAAATATGGTCGTGTTGAGGTAAGTGCTAAACTTCCTGGAGCGCAAGGCACATGGCCTGCTATTTGGATGTTAGGTGCTAATTATCCAGAAGTGGGATGGCCAACTTGTGGTGAAATTGATATTATGGAGCAAACAGGTTGGGACAAAGGCACATCACTAGGAACATTCCACTGGTTTGATACAGGTACTAGTGGCAATGCAAGTTACGGAGAGACATTATCAATTGAGAATGCCTCATCAGAATTCCATTTATATGGTTTAGAGTGGACTCCAGAAAAATTAACTGTTTTATTGGACAATGTAGCCGTAGTCTCAATGGGTAATAATGCAGATTTACCATTTTTTGATAAAGAATTCTTTTTGATTTTGAATATTGCTATGGGTGGTACTTTAGGAGGAGATATTGACCCAGCATTTACACAAGACACTATGGAAATTGATTATGTAAGAGTATATCAATAAAAAGTATTGTTTTGTTTTAATAAAATAAAAAGGGTCGGTATTGCTTATATAACCGACCTTTTTTAACTTTTAGTTTGAAAAATTGATTTTTATAGAATACCGATTAAATAAAATTTGAATTGATGAGTAATACCAACAACCAAAATATTAACACCGAGGTTATTTCTGAAATGATATCGCTTAACGGTGAAACCTATTTTAAAATTTCTAATTGCGATAAAATGCGCCCGTTTTTTATGAGTATAGTTAGTGATTCGAATCACTGGATGTTCATATCTAGTAATGGCGGATTAACTGCAGGAAGAAAAAATGCAGAATTCGCTTTGTTTCCTTATTATACCGACGATAAACTTACAGAGCTTGCTGATACAACAGGAAGTAAAGCTATTTTTCAAGTAAACGTAAATGGAAAAGCACACCTTTGGGAACCATTTTCAATTCGACAAACCGGTATTTATAATACACAAACAAACCTATACAAGAACGTTTATGGTAATAAAGTGGTTTTTGAAGAAAGCAATCTTGACTTAGGATTAACTTTTAGGTATGAATGGAATTCAAGTAATAAATTCGGTTTTGTAAAAAAATCAACATTAATAAATAATTCTGACAGCACGCTTAGTATTAAGGTTTTAGACGGGTTACAAAACATTATTCCTAATAACGTAAATTCAGATTTACAAAGTAGTAGAAGTAACCTTGTTGATGCTTACAAAAAAAGTGAGTTACAAAAGGATTCTGGCTTAGGCGTTTACGCATTAAGCGCTGTAATTGTTGATAAAGCAGAACCTAGCGAAGCATTAAAAGCAAATACGGTTTGGTCTAACGGGTTTGATAATCCAACACATTTATTGTCATCAATACAGCTTGATAATTTTAGACGAGGTTTGGATATTCACGAAGAAGTTGATGTTAAAGCAGAAAAAGGGGCTTACTTTATTTCTACAGATATTGAATTAGCACCAAAATCAGAAAAAAATTGGCTCTTTGTAGCTAATGTGAATCAGTCTATTTCAGACATTGTTCAGGTTTCTGAAATTATTAAGAAAGAAAAAAATGTTTCAGATTTAGTTCAAAATGATATCGATTTAGGAACAAAAAATCTTATTAAAATAACTGGAAATGCAGATGGTTTACAACTTA
>NZ_JBATHX010000436.1:0-9097 GCF_049667265.1 Algibacter sp.
CCCTTGGGTAACCTGCCTGCCGGCAGGCAGGCGCCCAAATTAATAAGCTGTAAATATACAACCTCTTATTTTAAGCTTTTGTTAACAATAACCGATTTAATAATGTTTAATTTTATAAAGTGAAAACCTTAAATTATTAATAACTATAACTATGAAAAAATTACTCTTATTATTTATGGCGTGTGCAACTGTGTATTCGGTTAACGCGCAAATTGAAACACCACAACCTAGCCCATTCTCGAAAATTGAGCAAAAAGTTGGGTTAACAGATGTGACTATTGAATACTCCAGACCAGGCGTGAAAGGACGTACCATTTTTGGCGATTTAGTACCTTACGGTAAAATTTGGCGCACAGGAGCAAATGCTAGAACAAAAATAACGTTTAGTACCGATGCAACTGTTGATGGGCAAACGTTAAAAGCAGGTTCTTATTCTGTTTTTACAATTCCAAATGCTGAAACTTGGGATGTTATTTTTTATAATGATGGCAAAGATTCTGGAACACCAGATGAACTAGATCCGGCGCATGTGGCAGCTAAAACTAATGTAAAATCTTATCCTGTTCCGTTTGACGTTGAAACATTTACTATTGATATTAATAACTTATCAAATACAGGAGGAAGACTCGAGTTTATTTGGGAAAAAACGTGGGTTGGTATGGATTTTACAGTTCCTACCGATGCTGCTGTAATGGCAAGTATTGATGAAGTAATGAGTAGCGATGCGCCTTCTGCTAAAGATTATTATGCAGCTGCTGTGTACTATTTAGAAGCCGGACACGATATTAATCAAGCTGTAAAATGGGTAGATAAAACCATTGATATGACTAAAGATGACCCAAAGTTTTGGTACATCCATAATCAAGCTTTAATTCGTGCAAAGGCTGGCGATACAAAAGGGGCTATTGAAGCTGCAAAAGCATCGTTGAAATTAGCTAAAGCTGCTAATTATGATGCCTACATAAAAAAGAACGAAGACGTATTAAAAGAGTGGGGATCCATGTAATTTAGACTTCTTAAACTATTATATTTCTAGATATTCAGAAATTTGAAAAGCGTAATCCATTTGGGTTGCGCTTTTTTTTTTATAATTCTCAGGTTCTGAAATAGACTGGCAACAATAAATACTCACAAGTGTGTCTAAAACGCATGAGCATGGTTTTTTTTATTTTAACTTTAACTATTATTGATAAAACTAAACACCAAATATATTATGAAATTTTCAACCACAATTTGTGCTGTATCGCTTGTTTGTTTTTTGTTTAGCTGTAAATCTGGAGGGAAGAAGGTGGCCACCACAATTAATGACGTAACTGAAACAACTACTAAACCGTTTTTTAAATTATCATTAGCACAATGGTCATTGAATAAAACCTTTAATGAAGAGGGTGTTGATCCTTTTAAATTTGCAGAACTAGCTAAGGAGGATGGCTTTGAAGGTTTAGAATATGTTAACCAAATCTACAACAAACAAATTGAATCATTAGGATTTGATGTCGTTATCGATTCTCTAAAGGTGTTAAGTGCTACCCATGGCATGCAAAATGTATTGATAATGATTGATGGTGAAGGTAATTTGGCAGATCCTAGTGAGGCTATGCGTGATAAAGCAGTAGAAAATCATAAAAAATGGGTTGATGCTGCTCATAAATTAGGCTGTAAGTCTATTAGAGTAAATACGTTTGGTACAAATGACCCAGAACTTTGGGTACCTTCGGTTGCAGATGGACTTAAAAAACTATCTACATATGCAGCCACTAAAAACATTGATATTTTATGTGAAAATCATGGTTGGTTATCTTCGGATGTACCTGTTTTAATGAATGCCATTGCTGAAGTAAATATGCAGAATTGTGGCACATTACCAGATTTTGGTAACTGGTGTGTAAAACGTAAAAATGGTGAAATTTGGGGTGATTGTCTTGAAGTATATCCTGATAAATATGAAGGTATCAAAATGATGTTAACTAAAGCCAAAGCTATTAGTGCAAAAGCATATGATTTTGATGAGAATGGAAACGAAACTACCATAGATTTTCCTAGAATCATACAAATGGTTAAAGACTCAGGCTATACAGGTTATATTGGTGTAGAGTACGAAGGCACACGCTTAAGTGAAAAAGAAGGCATTCTTGCCATAAAAAACTTATTATTAAAATCGGCGAAAGTGGTAAATTAAAATCTATTTATTAATAGTTAGTATTTGGGCGTCACCACAAGGGTCGGGCTTTCCGTTACAATCTTTTTTGCTTGTCACCTTGAGCGCAGTCGATAATGGTTGTGCTTTTTTATGAAAAGTATAATTTTTGTACATGAATTCTGTATATTAGTAGTGTAATAGAATGATTGTAACTTTTTATAATTTATAATTAGCAACCAAATGTCCAACCAGCTATCTATAGACGATGAATTCATAAGAAAGGTAAAAGATTTAATTGAAACCAATCTTGCAAACGAACAATTTGGTGTTAATGAATTGTCTGAAGACCTTGGTGTGAGTAGATCACAATTGCATCGAAAACTAACTTCGCTTACAGGGAAATCTAGTAGTCAATTTATTAGAGAATATAGACTGGAAAAAGCGATGATAATGCTACAAAATAATGTGGCAACAGCCTCTGAAATTGCATACCGCGTTGGCTTTAGTAGTCCTACATATTTTAACACCCGTTTTAGTGAGTATTATGGTTATCCGCCTGGAGAGGTGAAATATAGGACTGCTACTAAGGATAAAAGTGAATTAAATGTCAATGATACTAGTCAAAAATTAGCTTCGGGAAATATTGAAAACAGAATTCCTACAGTAAAAAAAAGGGGTATAAAAAATAATGTGATTGCCCTATTACTTGGTGTCCTTGTAATAATAGCCGCCCTATTTTATTTCGTTTATGATAATCCAAAAGAGGATGAAATTACTAAATCTGAGTCACCAATAGACATTGATAATTCCATTGCGGTGCTTCCTTTTAAAAACTTGAGTCCCAGTGAAGACAATCAATACTTTGCAGATGGCATGCGAGATGATATCATTAACCATTTAGCCAAAATAAAAAATATTTTAGTTAAATCGCGCCAGTCATCAGATAGATATGGGTCTAGTATTTTGTCAGGATCTGAAATTGGAGAAGCACTTGGAGTTAATTATATTATTGACGGCAGTGTTCAAAAATATGAGGACCGAATAAAAATTATAGTTCATCTTATTAACGCTCGAAATGACACCCATTTATGGTCTAAAGATTTTGATCGGGAATTTGAGGATATTTTTCATTTAGAAAGAGAAATTTCAACTGATATAGCAAAAGAACTTAATCTTGTTTTGTCCCCGAGTGAACTGGAGCAAATTGAAAAGATACCTACAACGAATTTGGAAGCCTATAATTTATACTTAAAAGGAGATTACTTTTTATATCAGTTTTCAAATCAAAGTTTCGCACTTGCTGAAAAATATTTTGAAGAAAGTATTGCACTAGATCCAGAATTCGCATTGCCTTATTCCGGATTGGCGTTATTGAACATATACAAGAATTGGCCAGCACCTTCTGAAGAAGATTATCTAGAAAGCATGGATTATGCCGTAAAGGCTAGGGAGCTAGATGATGGTTTAGCAGAGACACACCGTGTTTTAGGAATTATTTATAAGGAATATAAATGGAATTGGGAATTGGCAGAAAAAGAATTTATTAAGGCCTTGGAGATAGATTCAAAGAACCCAGGGGCTTTAATTACCTATGCTAAGTATTTAATGTATATTAAAGGAGATTTTGTTAAGGCCAGAGAAAATATAAATCGAGCTTCGTTAATTGCGCCTTTGTCCTATTACATTAAAATTTATAGCGCTGAATGTTATTTGTTGGAAGGCGACTATGATATGGCGTTACAAGAGGTAAATAAGGCTAAGGAAATAAATCCAACCGATGGATGGGCTTCTTGGATTGCTTTTTTGGTTTATGTAGAAAAGGGTCAAAATGAAAAGGCAGTTAATGAAGTGGCAGATACCTGGAGCTTACACCCAATTAATAAAATAAATGTTGCCCCTATGCTCGAGGCATTTAAAAGCGGAGGGATAGACGGCGTTTTTAAATGGATAAATGATTTGGATATTAACAATCCAGAAGCTGAAAATGTATGGCATAATGCTTACTGGATAGCTCAAAAGTTTGCTTTTCTAAATGAAACTGACAAAACCATAGAATGGCTGGAAGTTGCCTATAAACGAAAAAACGGAGATATCTACAAGGTAAAATATGATCACTTTTTTAAAAACATGCGAAATAATGTTCAATTTTTAAAGCTTTTAGAAAAAATGAATCTAGGTAATTACCAACATCATGCAGTACTTAAAAAATAGTAGTTCCCTTTAGTTAAGCACTATACAACTACTTCTTTCAACATAATTTAAACACTTTAAATTATGTGTTATACACTTTAAATAAAACTTTAAAATAGTTTCAACATAGCTGTTAAGTGTTGCGTGCTCTATTGTTTCATATTTGTTTAAACATTTATTATTAATCTTTAAACTTATATAATCATGAAAACACTAGTATTATTTTTAACAGTTTCTGTAATCTCTACTTTAGGGTATTCTCAGATTGAAAACACGCAACTTATGGCTCTTAATACAGATTATATATCTGTTGAAACCACTAAACCAACATCTAAGTTATTGAATCAAGATTATCTAAACAGCGTACATAATAGCTCTATGGCCGTTCAAGTGTACGATTTAGAAAAAACCATCTCTCAGTTCGACGTTACTTCGGCAAAGGGATTTAACGGAAACCCTAAATCATTTAAAACAGCTTTTAAAACAGATAACGCCACTGTGGAAGTACTCTATAATAAAGAAGGTAAAATTATCAGCACCATCGAAAAATATAAGAAGATTAAACTTCCCGATCCTGTTAGAGATGCCGTATTTAAAAAATATAAAGACTGGGCTCTGCTAAAGGTAGAATATCAAGTATACTACACTACCAATGATGTAAAAAAAATATATCAAGTAAAAATAACAAACGGAAAAACCAAAAAGAAAATTAAAGTCAATGCTAATGGTACAATGGTCAATTGATTCTAGGATATTATATAAAATAAAGAAAACGCAATCGTAAAAGGGTTGCGTTTTTGTTTTTGGGCGCCTGCCTGCCAGCAGGTTACCCCGACTAGGGGTCGGGCTTTCACTACTCTCCCGATTATCATCGTAATCAAACATGCCGTTCAATCCCTAACGCAGGTATTTGCCAAAGTAGTTTTATGGAATTAATAACTCAGGTTTATTTGCTTTCTAACAGCATCTAAAGTCTTGATAAGCTGCTTGCTAAACTCGAAAGTCATTATGTTGCTTTCTGTTTTGCCTTCTCGGAGTAATGCATTAAAATGAAGTGTTTCGTATTTATAGCCAATAGAGTTGTAGTTAAAATCAAGCGTTTTTTCCTTGCCCTCATTCGGAATTAAAGTTACCGTTGATGGCGCGTGAAACTGACTATTAATTTTTACAATACCGTTTTCACAATAAAAGATTGCTTCAGATCTTGTATCTTCTAGTAACGTACTTTTTAAAATGGCTTTTGCCTTGACATATTCAAAATTCATGGTACAAGACGAATCTGCTCCATTTTCAAAATAAGTAGCTTTAGCGTCTATATTTTTAGGAATTCCTAAAGTAGAAAGTGCCGCAAAAATAGGGTAGATGCCAATATCCAATAAACTACCGCCGCCCAACGATTTATTAAATAGTCGCGATGAATCATCAAAAGGTCTGTTAAAACCAAAATCGGCTTCCAGTTTTAAAACATTGCCATAAACCTTATTGTCAATAGCCTTTAAAGTGTATTGATAATGTGGTAAAAAGTACGTCCATAGCGCTTCCATGAGCAATACCTTTTTTTCTTTGGCTTTTGCAATCATCGTGTCAACCTCCTTGGCATTCATAGCAAAAGGTTTTTCGCATAAAACAGCAATTCCATGCTCTAAGCACAACAAGGTGTTTTCTTTATGTAAGGCGTGCGGTGTTGCAATGTAAACGGCGTCAATATTTTTGTCTTTTGCCAAGGCTTCATAACTATCATACGCTTTTGTTGCGTTATATTTACTAGCAAAAGCATGCGCTTTATCTTGATTTCTAGAAGCCACAGCATAGAGTTTTGCTCCCTCCACCGTTAGTAAATCGGATGCGAATTTATTTGCAATATTTCCTAGGCCAATAATGCCCCAATTAATTGTTTTACGCATGGCTTGTTTTGCTGTTTGGAATTAATAATTGAAGGATACATGCAATGACCATTACTATCATGCAGCCAACAAAGTTTAACCATAAGAATGGCAGGTTTATATACTCATATAAATCTAAAAGATATAAGGCAATTACCAAACCTTGAGTGATTAGAGCCGCAATAAAAACAGCATTACCTTTAACAAATTTAAAAAAGAAGGCCAACAGAAAAATACCCAAAACATTCCCATAAAATATAGAACCTATTATGTTTACAAGCTGAATTAAATTTTCGGCAAGATTTGCAACACAAGCAACGCCAATAGCAATAATACCCCAAAGAAATGTAAACCATTTGGATGCTGTTACTTTTTCGGTTTCCGTTTTTTCGCCTGTATTTCTTATGTATAAATCAATGGTGGTTGTCGATCCTAAAGCGTTTAATTCGCTAGCGGTACTCGACATGGCTGCGCTTAAAATAACCGCTAATAAAAGCCCAATTAACCCGCGTGGTAAATTGTTTAAAATAAAGTGAATAAACACGTAATCTTTATCATTACTTTCTACTTTAATATTTTTTGCTTCACCTGCTTTTTCAATTAAAGCTCTTGCTTCTTTACGTAATTCCTCATGCGCTAAATTGGCCGCCGAAATATATTTGGCTATTTCAGGATTGTCGCTAGCGGTATAGGCGTCAATAATTTTTTGCTTGTCACTAAAAATTTGCTGTTGTTCTTCTTGAAGTGCTTTGTATTGGTCGGCAAATTCAGAATTTAAAACCACTTCGGTAGCCGTAGGATTAAAGTTAACTGGCGCTTCATTAAATTGATAAAAAACAAAAACCATAACACCAACCAGCAAAATAAAGAACTGCATCGGTATTTTTAATAGCCCATTAAATATTAAGCCCAATTGCATTTCTTTAACCGATTTACCAGAAAGGTAACGTTGTACCTGACTTTGGTCTGTCCCAAAATAAGAAAGCATCAAAAAGGTACCGCCAATAATACCGCTCCAAAAGGTGTACCTGTTATTTAAATCGAATGAAAAATCGAGCACTTCCATTTTGCCGCTTGCTCCAGCAATATCTAATGCTTTACCAAAGGTAATATCTTGCGGCAATTTATCAACTATCAAAAAGAACGCCACCAACATCCCAATAAAAATAACAACCATTTGGTGTTTTTGGGTCACATTTACTGCACGCGTTCCACCCGAAACTGTGTAAATGATAACTAATAAGCCAATAATAATATTTAAGGTTAATAAATCCCAACCTAAAACCACCGATAAAATAATAGCAGGTGCAAAAATGGTTATTCCGGCGGCCAAACCACGCTGTATTAAAAACAACATAGCGGCTAAAGTTCTCGTTTTTAAATCGAATCTGTTTTCTAGAAACTCGTAAGCGGTATATACTTTTAATCGGTGATATAATGGAATAAAAACCATGCAAATAACCACCATGGCAATAGGTAGCCCAAAGTAAAATTGTACGAATCCCATGCCATCATGAAAGGCTTGTCCTGGTGTAGATAAAAAGGTAATGGCACTTGCTTGAGTTGCCATCACAGAAAGGCCAATTGTCCACCATTTTGAAGTATTTCCACCTCTTAAATAATCCGTTACGTTTTTGCTTCCTCGTGTTTGTAGTGTGCCATAAGTTACTATGGCTATTAAAGTTACACAAAGTATCGTCCAATCAATCCAGCTTAAAGTTTGCATCATTAAAAGGATTTTGTAATGATATAAAACGCAATAAAGTAAAGCGCATTAGCTATTAATACCACAGAATATAATTTAAGCCATTTTGGTTTTGTTGGTTGTTGCTCGTCCATAATTAATCATTTAATTTTTGGCTTTGCTCGATATCACCTTTTCCAATGGATAACATATTAGCAAACAATCTATACGCTCCAGAAACACCTGCAGGAAACTCTCTAAAAAAGCTCAAACCTGTATATATGTAATACCCTTTGCCATGTTTTGCAACCAATAGGCTGCCGTCTTTAGCCGTTTCATCTTTGTCGTTCATGGATAGGATTGGAGTGAACTCATTTCCCCATGTGTCTGGAAAATACAAACCGCGTTCTTGTGTCCAACCTTCAAAGTCGTTTTGAGTTATTTTATTTGGAAAGTTTAAAATCTCGTGGTCTGGATTTAAAAAACGAACCTCGGCGTTTTCATCAGTCACTCTATCGCGAGATAATTTTAAATCATACGGCGCAAGCGCATCCACTTTTATACGGTGGCTCGTGTTGTATTGAACAATCATATTACCGCCCTTAGCAACAAAATCAAATAATTGCTGTTGCTTATAATTTAAATCTTCAATCGTGTTATAGGCTCTAATTCCAACTACAACGGCGTCAAAATTGCTTAAGGTTTCAGCGTTAATGTCCTCGGGTTTTATGATGCGCACATGATAGCCTATTTGTTCTAAACTTTCAGGAACTACATCACCAGCACCTTGAATGTAAGCAATATTTTCGCCTCGTTTCTTAATGTCTAGGCGTACAATTTTGCTTTCACTAGGAAGTAAAACCGTTTGAAACGGAATATGCTCGTAGTTAATTTCAATAAGTTCTTTAGTATAACTTTTATCACCAATATGAACAATAGGGCCAATAAAACCTTCACTTTGTTCTTTAGGAGCAATGACGGTAAACGTTAGGGTTTGCTCTTCACCTTTATGCACAATAGATACTTTTTGCTTTTTAGGAAATATACTCCAGTCATTCGGGTGGCAAACTTCCACATCGCCTTCAAGATTATCACGTCCAGCCTTTACAACTACCGTAATATCACGTTGTTGGTCATTATTTAAGATGATCACTTTTTCTGTGATTTTTGCCGAAGCTTCTGGAATAATTTCAAACGGAC
>NZ_JBATHX010000437.1:0-7120 GCF_049667265.1 Algibacter sp.
AATTATGGTTTGGTAAATCATGTAACAACACCAGAAGAATTACTTCCGCTTTGCGAAAAAATAGCATCTAAAATTTCTAGTAACTCAACAGTTGCCATTAGTGCAGCCATTAGAGCCATAAACGCCAATTATAAAGATGGTATAGATGGTTTTAGTATTGAAGTTCAAGAATTTGGAAAGTGTTTTGGAACCGATGATTTTGAAGAAGGCACTTCGGCATTTTTAGAAAAACGAAAGGCTGAATTTCCTGGGGAATAAGCTTTTAGTTTGAAAATTTCGTTTTGTATATAGGTGAAACCCTAATCTTGAATAATGGCTCTATAGCTATAACCAAAATTTGCAGGTAAAACAACATGGTCTGAATCTAAAACAGTTCCATTACTTGCTTGCCATCTCATCGAATTACCATCAGCTGTAACCTTTGGCAAAACAAAACTGGCTAAATCATTATTAATTTTAAAAGTATTCTCCCCAATGAACCTGAGTCCATCAGGTAAATTCACGCTGATTAAACGGTTAGCAAGAAAAGCACTATTCCCAATAGACATTAGGCCCGCAGGTAATTCCACACTAGTAAGGCGGTTATCTCGAAAAGCACTAGCCTTAATTGACGTAAGCCTAACAGGCAATTTCACTCTAGTTAGAAAGTTAACATTAAAGGCACTCTCCTCAATGGTATTTAGCCCATCAGGCAAGTCAACATGCGTTAGGCGGTTATTTTGAAAAGCAAAATCACCAATGGACGTAAGCCCAGCAGGCAAATCTACATTTGGTAGACTGTTATCTCGAAAAGCACTACTTCCAATGGACGCAAGCCCATCAGGCAAAGTGACACTAGTTAGGTTGTTATCTCGAAAAGCACTACTCTCAATTGTCGTAATCCCAGCAGGAAAAACCACACTAATTAAATTTTTATCTTGAAAAGCATTCTCTCCAATCCCTGATACCAATTGCCCGTCTAGCATCTCGGGGATAATAATATCGGGTTGATAATTATCACCACTTGCGTTAGTAAGTGTCGAGGAAGTGATTATCCCGTTTACTAAAGTCACATCAGTACCAGCGAGGGTATAAGGTGTTTGCGAATTGCCCACAAAGGCAAATGCAACCAAAACGATTATGCTTAACATTATTTTATTCATAACATGTATTGGTTTTAATCTTTAAGTCAGGCTAATTTCGGTGTTTAATTCAATAGGTAGTTTTAAATTCATGTGTGAACTATTTTTGTAACCTACTGCTAATCGCCGTTCTTCCATGAAAACGAAGATACAAAAAGGGGCAGCTAATCCCTGTAATTAGCATAAGATCAACTAAAATTATTTTAATAAAAAAAAGTGGACCATTATGGTCCACTTTTAATATTGATAATAAATAAGTTAATTGAATTTAATTAATAACTTTAGTAAATTGTCTGCCTTCTGTATTGAATACAATTTTGTATTCGCCAAATTTCAATCCATCTAATTTATAGATTCTTTCAATTGTTTTTGTGTCTTTAAGGCTTTCAGAAAACACAAGCTCAGATTCACCGTAACCTGTAAAGTAAATATCAATTTTTAGCGGTGCTTCATCTAATGAAAGTTTTGTGATATAAACTAAATCACCTTTAACTCTTACCAAGGGCTTGTAAATTGTTTTTTCCTTTTCCTTTTCAAAAACAACAATGTTTGAGGTTACGGTAAAAGGAACAGAGTTAATTTCTAAATCTTTAACCAATTCGAACATATAAGCACCGTTTGGTAATTCAGTTAAGTCAAAACCTTTTGTATATTTACCTGTTACCTGTAGATATTCTTTGAATAAAATCACACCATTCATATCCTTAATAGATAGGAGGTTACCTTTCTTTACATTATATAATGTAAGGGCTGTTCTTTTAGCGTCATTTTTAATATTAAATAATGAGGCATCATTTGCGAAACTTAACATGGTAGCAAACATGGTTACCATTAAGATTCCTTTTTTTGTGTTTCTAATTGTGTTTTTCATAATCTGGGTTTTTTAACGTTCAACACTACAAATATATAACACAATATCAGTTTGTAAAACATTGATATTGACGTATTTATGTGTTAAATTATCTGTTAATTTAACATCATTTTTAGGTAAAATTAATGTGTCTAATAAACTAGAAAAACGAAAATTTTAATTAAATCATTCTTGAAAATGAAAACAAAAAAAAATGCTTTTTAAAAAGCATTTAAAATTTATAAAAGGAAGTAAAATGTAATGTAACTAAAAAATGAAAGTGGGCCACCACAGCCCACTTTTCCAACTAAACTAAACTAAATAAGACATTAAAACTAATTATTAATGAATGTTGTATACTCTTTGTTATCAGAGTGAATTTCTATTTTATAATTTCCTTTTTCTAATTTGAATACTTTTTCAACAATTTGTGAATTTTCAACTACTTCAGTAAAACTTAGTCT
Organism: Algibacter sp.; assembly: GCF_049667265.1. Lineage (GTDB taxonomy): Bacteria > Bacteroidota > Bacteroidia > Flavobacteriales > Flavobacteriaceae > Algibacter_B. Next base: position 2,436 of record NZ_JBATHX010000437.1, read on the forward strand.
TGATTCTCCATAAATATCAATGGCATATACTTTAATTGTTGTGTCCGCAGAACTTGGATTTAATTTTGATACATAAACCAAACCATTCGCTTCTCTAACATAAGGTTTAAAGTAAGTAGATTCATCTGTTTTGTTAAAACTAACTTTATTAGAGCTAACTGTAAAAGGAATAGTTTTAATTTCTAAATCTTTTTCAAGTTCAAAAAGATAATCTCCATTTGGTAATTCAGATAAATCAAATCCTTTTTTATAAATACCATTAGTTGCAATCGCCTCCTTATAAAGAGTTATTCCGTAAACATCTTTTAATGTAAGTAAATTTCCTTCCTTTACATTTTCAATAACTACAGCTGTTTTTTTAGCATCTCTTTTTGCATTATTTGCAAATCCTGTAACCGTAGCAAGTAGTGCTACCATTAAGATTCCTTTTTTTGTGTTTCTAATTGTGTTTTTCATAATTTGGGTTTTATAACGTTCAACGGTACAAAGGTATATAGGAAGTTGGCTTATGAAAACATCAATTTTGACCAATTTATGTGCTAGATTATCTGTTAATTTAGTGTTAATTCTATGTTAAGTTAATTTAGCATACATTTTGGGTAATTAAATATATAATGTATGCATAATATATACTAAATTTGTTTTAAAATGACCCCCTCATGATTAAGAAGAAACCTACTTTAGAAAAAATCACTCCAAGTTTTGGAAGTTCCATACTTGTCAGGCAGCATGGAGAAAGCGCGGATAAAAACAATGCCTTTTGGCATTTTCATCCCGAATTGGAGCTTGTTTATGTTAACAAAGGCCAAGGAAAAACACATATCGGAAATCACTTATCTTATTTTAATAATAGTCAACTTATATTAATAGGAGCAAATTTACCACATAATGGATTTTCAGATAGACTTACAGCTACCGGTACAGAAACGTTAATTCAGTTTAAGGCAGATTTTTTAGGAGATGATTTTCTGAATGTTCCTGAAATGGCCAATATAGTTGCCTTGTTTGAAAGAGCTAAAAAGGGCATTCGATTTCAAATTGATACTAAAAAGAAGATTGGTCTTAAAATTGAAAAACTTTTAGAACACGATGGATTAAAACGTGTATTGAAATTTATAGAAATTTTAGATTATTTGGCAACGACTGATGATTACACCTTGTTAAATGCGAATGGATTTGCATTTGAAACAGAAGCTCAGGATAGTGCTAAAATTGGAACCATCTTTAAATATGTTCGAGAAAATTTTGAACACCATATTCCATTAGATGAAATTGCCGATTTAGTAAGTATGACGGTGCCTGCTTTTTGTAGGTATTTTAAAAAATCTACAGGAAAAACCTTTACTCAAGTAGTGAATGAATACCGCGTTGTGCATGCCACAAAGTTATTATCTGAAGAAAGTGATATGAGTATTGCCGATGTTTGTTTTGAATGTGGATTTAATAATTTCTCGCATTTTAATAAAGTATTTAACGATATAACTGGCAAGAGTGCTTCAGTTTATAGGAAAGAGATTATTAGAATTATTCAATAAGAATAAAAGTTATGGATGATAAAATCAATGAAACAATAAATTATTATTTATTGAAAAGAGAAGGCATTCTGAACTATTTTAATAATAACAATAATTTAACTGCTGAAGAAATTATTGAAAATGCTGAAGAGTTATCGATTCTAGAATATAAAATTACCGCTTTACAGGTTGCTTTAGAGAATTAAGTATCACTTTTTACCTTCCCATTCACCATAAAACTGATCAAGGAAATTTAACATGTAAATATGTCTTTCATTGGCTAGTTGCTTCCCTGTTTTTGTATTCATTTTATCTTTTAGGAGCAGTAGCTTTTCATAAAAATGATTGATGGTTGGGGCAGTAGATGCTTTGTATTCTGCCTTGGTCATGTTCAGATTTGGCTTGATATCTGGATTATAAAGTGCCCTATCTTTAAAACCACCATAATTAAAGCAACGGGCAATTCCAATGGCTCCAATGGCATCCAATCTATCGGCATCTTGTACCACATTTAGTTCTTGTGATTTGAAATTTTCTGCACTATTTGTAGCTAAGCTCGATTTAAATGAAATATTTTCTATAATATTTACCACATGTTGAATAACCGTTGAATCTACATGCCATTTTAAAAGAAATTCTCTCGCTATTTTAGGGCCAATAGTTTCATCTCCATTATGAAATTTGCTATCGGCAATATCATGTAATAAGGCACCTAGAGAAACCACAAGGATATCTACAGGTTCCGATTTTGCAATTAAAAGGCTGTTTTTATAAACGCGTTCAATATGAAACCAATCATGACCACCTTCAGCTTCAGCTAAAGTGTCTTTAACAAATAAAATGGTTTTTTGGATAATATCTTCTGAAGTCATACAACTATTAAATTTCTTCTAGAATTGAAGTGCCTTTTGATTTATCTCCCGACGTCCATTCCCAACTTTCATAAAGTGTTATTTTTCCGTTGGGATTAATTTTTGGTTTAGAAACACAAATGCCAGTCATTAAATCACCATTTTTATTGATTTGATGGTATCGCATGTTAATAATGCCATTAGAATCTACCAAGCCAATTAAATGACCTTCAATAATGTTACCACCCGTATAGGCTGAGGTTAAAATGTTTCCGTTTTGTTTGTATAGAAAAATAGTATCAGAAGTGGTTTCACTATTTTCTGAACTTGAAATAGGTTTAAAACGTTTGTTATTATAATTAACCAATTAATTTTTTCTAGTAAGCCTATGTTTTTTGGAATTTTATTTTATTATAGCAGGCTCAACCCATTTAAATTGAAAGGAGTTTTCTGGAATTTTCATACGTTCAGATAGGCGATACATTCTTGCGGGAAGTTTCATTAAATAATCTCTAGCCTTTTCAGCTTCATCATTTAATCCAGTAATACTTCCAATGTCCCAGCGTTCTATTAGTTTTTGTAAAATATCAACATAATCTGTTGAGGTATAAACGCCAATTCGCTGTGCCGTATTCGAGAATTCTTCAAAAGCACTACTGGCTTTACCTCCAGATTCTCTTAAAAAGTGAGCAGGCATGGTAATTTTTTGTTTCATCATATAATGAAAAGCCATCATCATTTGACTTGGATCTACTGTGAAAATACGTTCTACAAATTCAGAATAAGCGTGGTGATGCCGCATTTCATCGCCAGCGATAATTTTACACATTTTTGATAAACGCTTATTGCCTTTATCTTTTGCGATTTTTGCTACGCGATTATGCGAAATGTAAGTTGCTAACTCTTGAAAACTGGTATATACAAAGTTTTTGTAAGGGTCGCGGTCTGTACCAATATCAAAACCATCAGCAATTAGGTGCTGTGTGGTTTTTTCAATTTCTTTCATATTAACACGCCCAGAAAGGTATAAGTATTTGTTTAAAACATCACCATGTCTATTTTCTTCTCCAGTCCATTGGCGCACCCATTTTCCCCAGCCGTTTTCACCATCTACTTGATCTACACCTTCAACATCCATTAACCACGATTCGTAAGTTGGTAAAGCCTCCTCGGTAATCATATCGCCAACTAAAACTACCCAAAAATCATAAGGTAAATCTTTTGCGAGTTCTCTTATTTCCTTTACTTCTTCAAAAAAGGAATCATCTGTTGTTTCAGAATTTGGCAAAAAATCTGAGGGTTGCCAGATACTATCTATAGGTATTAAGTATTTTTCCATTAACGCATTAACGTCTTTTTCCAAAAACTTCATCACCTCTAATCTCTTATTCTTTAAAGACATAATTTCTTATTTTAATGTTTAATACCTTTTTTTATAGTTGTTTCAACGTTATCAATAAGCTCTTGCTTATTAACAAATATAGCTAAATCTAGGGGTTTATGTACAGTAAATTTTAGATGATTTCCTAAACCCATCGGGAATTTTCCATAGCGAAACATTTTCCAAGAATTGTTAATGGTAACAGGAACCACCAATGCTGACGGGACTTTTTTAAATAAAATTTCCAATCCTTTGGTTTGAAACGATTTTGGCGTACCATCTTTACTTCGTGTGCCTTCTGGAAAAATGACGGCTGCATAATGGTTCTTTTCTACCCTTTCACCAAATTGCATAAGTGCTGGTAATGATTGTCTTGGGTTTTTCCTGTCAATTAAAGCAGCACCGCCATGACGTAAATTGTAGGATACACTTGGTATGCCTTTACCTAATTCAATTTTACTTATAAATTTAGGGTGATGTTTTCGCAGATACCAAGTTAGTGGATATATGTCGTGTAAACTTTGATGGTTAGCAACAATTATTAACGGTCTATTAGTGTCTATTTTATGCGGATTATCCCAAGAAAAACGGGTGCCTAAAATATGTGCACATAACATGAGGCTAAATTGCAGAGCATACACACTTTTTTCGTGAACTTTGGGTCCAAAAACATTAAAACAAAACCATTGTATGGGATGAAATACGACTAGTGCTAATCCAAAAAACACATAGTAAATAAACGAAATCGGATAGGACAAAAGTTTTATCATGCCCCAAAAATAATAAACTAATACCAAATTAATTATAAAACTCAACTACTAATTAATTTGGTATAAATTTTAGTACACAGCAACACAAGCATTATTTTCACAAATAATAGATGTTGGCGGATTAACAATACTACAATCTGACATAAGCCCCCATTTTGTATTGAATTCA
>NZ_JBATHX010000438.1:0-2724 GCF_049667265.1 Algibacter sp.
CGTCGTAAGTGTTGTCTGCTAAACCATCTAAAATAATAATATTACTGTTTGTAACGGCTATTTTTGCTAGTGTACCAAAGCTTGTTTTTTTATATAAAATTAAGGTATTATATAAAAAGGGGTCTGCGTCTAAGTCTAAAAAATCCGATAGTATTATTATTTCATTATCAACTGTAGTTTGGCTGTTTTTAATTAATGTATTAATGAAAATAGTATCATTTAATTGAAATACAGTTTCATCGTTTTCAATACTAATAATAGTGTCGTTTTGCACCTCGAAGGATTGATAATCATTGTCATCCTCTCCAGAGCAGCAAAGACCAGCGCAAAGTGAAATTGTTGTTAGAGCTAAGACCGAAAATATTTTCATAAACAAACTTTATTTCTAGATGCAATAAGATGTCAATAGTTGCGTGTTAGCCATGAATTGTTTCAGATTTCCCATAATTCTGAATCACTTCAGCTTCAAAATCAATAAGTTCTTGCCAGCGTTTATCAACATCAATTCCTTTACCATATTGGCGTGCAAACCCAATAAAAGTGGTGTAATGTCCAGCTTCGCTAATCATTAACTCATGATAGAATTTAGCAAGTTCTTTGTCGTTAATTTTTTGTGAAAGTAGTTTAAAACGTTCGCAGCTTCGGGCTTCAATCATAGCAGAAAATAACAACCTATCTACCATACTTTGTTGTTTGCTTCCGCCTTTGTTCATAAACTTATAAAGCTCGTTAACGTAGCTATCCTTGCGTTCTCTACCAAGTTTATAGCCACGTTTTTTTATAATATCGTGTACCATTTGGAAGTGCTCTAATTCCTCTTGAGCAAGTAAAAGTAAATCTGTAACTAATTCGGTATGTTCAGAATTAAGCGTTATGATTGTAATAGCGTTAGTCGCTGCTTTTTGCTCACACCATGCATGATCGGTGAGTATTTCTTCAATATTCGACTCTACAATATTTACCCAACGCGGGTCTGTTGCTAATTTTAAACCAAGCATAATTTTTGTTTTTTGTAAAAGTAGGCATTAAATTAAAATTGCCTATTAATTATTTGGGCATTACCACAAGGGTCGGGCTTTATGTTACAAGTCCTCGCACCTCCTTAGTCGGGCTGTGGGCTTTTATTCATGGTTTTCTATTTTATATTAATGAATTCATGAACATGAATGTTTCACTTCAATCCCTAATGCGAGTTACGTGTTCCAATTAAAATTGCCAATTCGTCTTCCGTCACCCGTCTTCGGTCATCAAGAAATATAATTCCAGATATTTTTATACTTACCAAGTTGTTTATAGGTATATAAAAAAACTTGATTTTCAGGAAGTGCCAGCGATGGGTCAATTTTTAAAACCGTTTTTGCATGGTATCTTGCTAATTGCAATATGTCGTGATCCTTAATAATATCGGCTATTTTAAGGTTTAAAACACCACTTTGTTGTGTGCCCATCATATCTCCTGGGCCACGTAAACGCAAGTCGACTTCAGCTATTTCAAAACCATCATTAGTTCTAACCATGGTTTCTAAACGCGTTTTACTGTTTGCGCTTAGTTTGTGGCTCGTCATTAAAATACAATAACTTTGTTCTGCACCACGACCTACGCGTCCGCGTAATTGGTGGAGTTGCGATAAACCAAAACGTTCTGCACTTTCAATAATCATAACCGAAGCGTTAGGAACGTTCACACCAACCTCAATTACGGTTGTGGCTACCATAATTTGTGTTTCTCCTTTAATGAAACGCTGCATTTCATAATCTTTATCGGCAGGTTTCATTTTTCCATGAACAATGGAAGTCTGGTATTTTGGCATCGGAAAATCTCTTGCGATACTTTCATAGCCATCCATCAAATCTTTATAATCCATTTTTTCGTTCTCTTGAATTAAAGGGTAAACGATATAGATTTGTCGTCCTTTATCAATTTCATCACGAATAAATTTGAAAACTTTTAGTCGATTTTTATCATAGCGATGTACCGTTTTTATAGACTTTCTGCCAGGTGGTAATTCATCAATAATGGAGATGTCTAAATCGCCATAAACAGACATCGCTAAGGTTCTTGGAATGGGGGTTGCCGTCATCACCAAAACATGTGGTGGGAGCTTATTTTTCTTCCATAATTTACTCCGTTGTTTTACTCCAAATCTGTGTTGCTCATCAATTATTGCGAGCCCTAAATTTTTAAATTTTACCTTATCTTCAAGTAGGGCATGTGTGCCAATTAAGATTTGTAATTCACCATTTTCTAAAGATTCATGAATTTTACGTCTTTCTGAAGTTTTACTTGAACCAGTTAATAGTGAAATACTGATATTCAATTTATTACACCATTCCAATAATCCGTTGTAGTGCTGGACTGACAAAATTTCAGTCGGCGCCATTAAACACGCTTGGTAATCGTTGTCAAGTGCCATGAGTATTGACATAAACGCTACAATGGTCTTTCCAGAACCCACATCTCCTTGTAAAAGCCGATTCATTTGCGCATTACTTCCTAAATCGGCACGAATTTCTTTTAAAACACGTTTCTGTGCATTGGTTAATTCGAAGGGTAAATGGTCTTTAAAAAACGAATTAAAATAGGTTCCAACTTGATCAAAAGGAAAGCCTTTAATTTTCGATTTATGAATTAAATTTTTAATAATTAATTGCAATTGGATATAAAATAATTCCTCAAATTTTAGTCGAAATTGTGCCCTAGAAAGTAGCTCTTGATTCTTTGGA
>NZ_JBATHX010000439.1:0-1714 GCF_049667265.1 Algibacter sp.
GGGTATAGGAACAGGAACGCTACCTAGTACTTCTCTAGCTTCTGCTACATACACATATGTAAATGCTGACGGATTACAACCAATCACTATAGGTAAAGTTGGTTTTGATTTTCAATTTGATAATGCAGTTAGCTTAACTCCAGGAAGCCCTTATTACTTTATCATATCACCAGTATATGATATTACTAATATACAATTTGCTATAAACACTAACAATCCATATACTGACGGAGTGGTTAAAGCAACGTATACTAACGGTACAGTAGGTGGTCCTTGGGACTGGGATTTAAGATTTTCAATGTATGGATGTGGTAATACCGAACCACCAATGATTGTAACTGAGGCACAGAATCAAACTGAAGATTGTGGTATTGTAGATACTGATACAGCATTTAATGTATGGCTAGCCAATAACGGAGGAGCTGTAGCTAATGATAATTCTGGCGATCTTACGTGGAGTAATAATTTTTGTAATGAAATTACCCGGACCATTGATGGTGATGCTTCATGGATAGGATATAACAACAGGTTTGACGGCACTAATTATGTAAGCGGCAACCAAGTTGATTTACAAGATGTAAGCTCTGCAATTATGCCAGGAAACATCATCGTATTGCAACCTAGTTTAATTGAGCCGACAACTGACCTAACCATAGAAGGTAATACCTTTATTGAGGACCACAGCCTTGCTGGGCAGTCATTTACCTTCAACGGAAACGTGACCAGCAATACCTTAGACTCGGCTTACGAGAGTGTGGCATTCATTAAGTTATTCGATAGTGGCTACGGTTTTATTGAACAAATAAGCGTACCGTTAAACGAAGGGCCATTCACGGTGGCATATAATAATACGCAACCAGATGCGGTCTACATCCAACTTGGATTTGCCTTAATGGGCCCTGGGGCACAAGGCGCTACAGACGGCTCTTTAGGTACAGTTGTAGTAGAAGCGACACCTTCAGCCGAGTGTGTAACATTCACAGATGAATGTGGTGGTACAGGTAGTGCTACCGTAACGTTTACAGCTACGGATGCGGCAGGTTTAACAGCAGCAACAACAGCGACTTTCACTATTAAGGATGAAACACCACCTAATGTAATTACTGACTGTCCTACAGCCGCCGATTTTGGCTATTCAGACGTGGCAACAGAGGCAGACTTACCAACAGGTGATGAGGCAGAAATTGCATTTTTTGAACAGGGAATATATGGCTTCTATGAAGATACTTGTAGTGGTTTGGGTGGAGTCAATATTTCGAATCCGGTACTAGAAGGTGATGATTGCGGTGGTACGGCCACCTATACGATAGATTTTGCTGATGGTTGCGGAAACTATAATAGAGGATGCAGCTTTACCATAAATTACGGCGCTTACTCTTCGGAATCAGCTATTTGGAATGGAGCTATCAATTCAGATTGGACTGAGATAGAGAACTGGCAAGATAATTTAGCTCCAGGATTATCAATCAATGGTGCTGTAACGATTCCAATTGGTATGCCAAACTACCCTGTTTTAAATACAGGTCAAGACTTAACTATAAATCCATGTTCTATGCTAACTGTTGAAAGTGATGCCTCATTAAGAGTTAACCCTAATGTTGTAGTTACTAACAACGGTACTGTAACAAATAACGGATCAATGACCTTTGAATCGGATGCTACTGGTTCGGCTTATATTGGTTCCGGAACTGGAATGTTTATAGGAGATTTTACT
>NZ_JBATHX010000440.1:0-3223 GCF_049667265.1 Algibacter sp.
AATGAAGGCTTAATAATAGCCGAAGTTGAGTTGGAAACGGAAAACGAAACTTTTGAAACTCCAGATTGGCTAGGCGAGGAAGTATCAGGACAAATAAAATATTATAATTCTCAATTAAGTAAACAACCATATAACACATGGAAATCATGAAAAAATTAATAATATTGGTATTTTTTATTTCGTTCTTTTTTGGCTGTAAAGACGAATCAAAAGCACCGCTTCCTGAAATTAAGGAAGACGTTAATGAAATTTCAACAATAATAAAGGATTCCATTATAGAAGAATCTGAAGAAATTATTAAAATGGAGGTTACTAAAACCATGAAACAACTCAAAGAAGAGCTTACAAAGAAAGGGTTTAAAACCTTTGATTATGTTGATAAAAAAACACAAGACACCGTTTTAATGCAACAATATTTTATGGCTTTTTTAAAAAAAGGTCCAATTCGAGGGCAAAATGAAGAAGAATCTGCCGAGCTTCAAAAGTTGCATATGGAACATTTAACTAAAATGTATGAGATGGGTTATGCCGATATTTCTGGCCCATTTGGAGACGATGGTGAAATGAGAGGTGTAACCATTTACAATGTACCAACTTTAAAAATGGCAGATAGTTTAGCCAATTCAGACCCCATGGTTATAGCTGGGCGATTACTAATTGAAATTCACCCTTGGTGGGCAGCAAAAGGATTCCCATTACGCTAATGCTGAAATTTTTTAAACGACATAGATCCCGAATCAACTTTATATTAATCATTGCATTATTACTGATTCATTTTGTGCTAAAGGAAAATACTTTTTTCTTTTCATTACTCTATTATACTTTTCCTTTACCTCTAATTATTCTAGGCATAGTATTCTTTTCATTTTTTATAAATAAAAAACAAAGAGCTTTTAACTTAGTTTTAGCTTTGATTTTATTAATACTTTGGGTGAGCCGAAGTTTTAATATAAACACCTCAGCAGTTATTCAGGAAAATGATATAGAAATTGTGTTTTGGAATGCAACTCATAAAAGAGAATTTAAACACGTTTTTGAAAAGACCAAAAACATACCAGATGTTGTTGTTTTAGTTGAATACCATGCCGAAGAACTTGAAGAAACTAAATTAAAATACCCTGAGTTTTTCTTTTATTGGCATGCTGAAAGTGAAATTGGCATTTTCTCGAAAACACCTATTGATATTGATGAAATCTTTATTTCCAAAGATGAAACCGTTGTTATCAGTTTTTTTACTCACACTTTAAATTTTTATGCCATTGACGTCGCTTCAAGTTTTAATGTTTATAGAAAAAATCAATTAAAATTCGTTACAGAGTCCATAAAGAAAACTAATAAATGTATTTTAATAGGAGATTTTAATACGCCATTGGAATCAAAGTTTTTAAATACTATTAAAATGGACTTTAATCAGGTTTTAACTGAAAAAGGTAATGGGTTTAGAGAAACATGGTTTTGGAATATTCCGCTTTTATCGCTTGATCATATTTGGGTTTCAAAAGATTTACAAATTATAAATTCAGAAAAAATTAGCACCTTCAAATCAGATCATACCATGGTTAAAACTAGTATAAGGAAATAACGAAAAAGTTGTTTTTTCTATATTAACAAAGGCTTGTATAGTTTTTGTATAGGAACATATTAGTTATTATAATTTCTTTTTGATTAATATAGCATAATATGCTTTAATGGAGTATTAATAAGTTATTTACTTGTCAAACGCATTCTTGGCTTGAATTTTATTCAGTAAATTCAGGCAGTTCTATTTTTTTGAACCAAATAGGATCACGTTATTTTTGACGTTTCCCAACCTTTTGAAAACAATTTAAATGTTAAGATACCTTATAGTATTTTTTTTAATCTTACTAACGGATTTGTCCTTTGGTCAGACTGTTTTGATTCAGACTCATAATGACGCTACAATTGGGCTTGACAGGAAAGCTTGGAATGGTTTAGGGAATACTTCTTCGCACAGCGATGGTTATGCCCATGATTTTACATTGCCAGCAAGAACGGGTTCCTGTCAAAAAATTACAGGTATACGAGTGGACATAGTTCTTTTAAACTACACGAATGACAATGTTTGTCCGCATTCAGTAAACTATTACAATCTATTTTATGGATGTGCATCATATTCTGGGGGCGCAACCTGTTTACCAGCAACTAATTTGATTGCAGAGCCCAACTACCCTCCAAATACAAGTCCTCCACCTTTTAATTTTGGAAGTCCTTTAGGTAGCCCCGTTAATCCTAATATTGTGCCAGATTTTGGAGATAATTTAAGTGTTGATATAATCCCTGTTTCTAATCCAGGTTGCAATCCTGTAATTAATGGCAATATAAGTTATCAATATACCATAACGGTTACGGTTACAATTTCAGACGTAACACCTACAGAACCACCAATAGTAAATTGTTGGGATAACTTTGTGTTTAATGCTACCAATTGTACTTGGGAGAATACAGGTTCCCAAGACGCACAACCACCAGTTGTAAATTGTTGGGATAATTTCGTGTTTAATACTACAAGCTGTACTTGGGAGAATACAGGATCTCAAGACACAGAACCACCAGTTGTAAATTGTTGGGATAACTTTGTTTTTAATACTACTAGTTGTACATGGGAAAACACAGGTTCACAAGATACAGAACCGCCAACCGTTAATTGTTGGGATAACTTTGTATTTAATACTTCAAGTTGTACCTGGGAGAATACGGGTTCACAAGATGCGCAACCACCAATAGTAAATTGCTGGGATAACTTTGTTTTTAATACTACTAGTTGCACATGGGAGAATGCGGGTTCACAAGATACAGAACCACCAACCGTTAATTGTTGGGATAACTTTGTGTTTAATACTACAAGCTGTGCCTGGGAGAATACTGGCACTCAAGATGTAGAGCCACCAATAGTTAACTGTTGGGACAATTTCTTGTTTAATACTACTAGTTGTGCTTGGGAGAATACTGGCACTCAGGACGCAGAACCACCGGCAGTAAATTGTTGGGATAACTTCGTATTTAATACTACAAGCTGTTCATGGGAGAATACTGGTTCACAAGATGCAGAGCCATCAGTAGTAAATTGTTGGGATAATATTGTTTTTAATACTACCAGTTGTACATGGGAGAATACGGGTTCTCAGGATGCAGAACCTGCAACCGTAAATTGTTGGGATAATTTTGTTTTTAATACAACCAGTTGTGCTTGGGAGAATACAGG
>NZ_JBATHX010000441.1:0-20481 GCF_049667265.1 Algibacter sp.
TGAAACAGCATCTACCATGTATTCTGTAAAGAAATAGCCGGCACCTTTTGAAGGCACTAGGACGTTTTCTGTTTCAGGAATAAAATCAACCCAGTTTTCTGATGATGGATTTGATGCATCAACGGTAACAATTTTTTTATTAGGCGCTTTCAAATTGGTTACTAAATATAACGTGCTGCCTACATTTTCAATAACGTAAGTATCACTTTCAGTATGGCCAATAATGGAGATGAGTTTGCTGTTTGGTTTCGTGAGGTCTTTAATTAATAATTTATTTCCAGAGGTTGAAACTCTAGGGGAGATTAACAAATAACGATTGTCTTGCGTTACGGTACCATAAATGTAACGGTGTTTTTCATTTGATGCTTCGCCGTAAATAACTTGATCTTCTTTCTGAGAGGTTCCTAATTTATGATAATAAACCTTGTGTTGATCTGTTTTTGCAGATAATTCGCTACCCTTTGGTTTGTCGTAACTTGAATAATAAAAACCTTCATTTTTATACCAAGACATACCGCTAAATTTAATATCGACTAGTGTGTCTTCAATAATAGATTTACTTTCGGTATCCATGATCAAAATCTTTCTCCAGTCACTTCCACCCTCAGAAATTGAATAGGCTAATATGCTTCCATCTTTAGAAAAACTTGTACCTCCAAGAGAGACAGTACCATCTTCCTTAAATGTATTAGGATCTAAAAAAACCAATGCTGTTTTAGGGTCTGCTCCTGTTTTATATCTATAAAGAACATTCTGGTTTTGAAGTCCATTATTTTTATAAAAATAGGTGTAATCGCCTTCTTTAAAAGGCGCGCCTATTTTTTCGTAATTCCAAATTTCTGTTAAGCGTTCTTTTAACTCAATTCGATATGGGATGTTATCTAAAAACCCAAATGTTGCTTTATTTTGTGCTATAACCCAAGCTTTTGTTTCTGTGCTTCTATCATCTTCCAACCAACGATAAGGATCTTTAACTTTAGTGTCAAAATAAGTATCAACGGTATCAACGGTTTTTGTTTTTGGGTAATTCACAACAATAGTATTTGTTTTCTGATTTTCTTCTTTACAAGCCAATAATAAAATTAATCCAAGAAATAGGATGATTATTTGTTTCATAAATAATAAATAACTTAATCAACCAAAAATAAAAAAAAGCCCCTGTAAAATAGAGGCTTTATGATAACTTTATTAAATAGCGTATTTAAACTAATTTATGTGCAATTAAGTATTCGGCAATTTGAATAGTATTTGTTGCAGCGCCTTTACGAAGGTTATCAGCAACAATCCACATATTTAAAGTGTTTGGTTGCGATTCATCTCTACGAATACGACCTACAAAAACCTCATCTTTTTCATGTGCAAAAATTGGCATTGGGTAAGTGTTTGTATCGGTGTTATCTTGAACTACAACGCCAGGTGTTTCATGTAATAGTTTACGAACATCGGCCAAATCGAAATCATTTTCAAACTGCACGTTTACAGATTCTGAATGCCCACCAGAAGTAGGAATTCTAACCGCTGTTGCTGTAATAGAAAATGATCGGTCGTTCATAATTTTTTGCGGCTCTCTGGCTAATTTCATTTCCTCTTTGGTGTATCCATTATCTTCAAAAACATCGCAATGTGGTAATGCATTTCTTCCGATAGGATAAGGGTAAGCCATTTCGCCCTCAATGCCTGCAATTTCATTTTCTAATTGACGCACCGCTTTAACACCAGTACCAGAAACCGATTGATATGTTGAAACCACAACACGTTTCATTTTATATTTTTTATGAAGTGGATTTAAAGCCATTACTAATTGGATGGTAGAACAATTAGGATTCGCAATTATTTTATCATCTTTTGTTAACTCGCTAGCATTAATTTCTGGAACCACTAATTTTTTAGTAGGATCCATTCTCCAAGCAGAAGAATTATCAACCACAGTTGTACCAGCAGCAGCAAATTTTGGAGCCCATTCTAATGAGGTACTTCCGCCTGCAGAAAATAAAGCAATATCTGGTTTCATAGAAACAGCGGTTTCTAAACCAACTACTTTATAATCTTTTCCTTTATAGGTTAATGTTTTGCCTACCGAACGTTCAGAAGCAACAGGAATTAATTCTGTTACTGGGAAATTACGTTCTGCAAGAACTTTTAACATTACTTCGCCAACCATTCCAGTTGCACCAACTACAGCTACTCTCATCTGATTATAGATTTAATAAATTTTGTGGGACAAAACTAAGTATTAATTACATTTTAGAAACTAAAAAAAGCCCTCATTTTATAAAAACAAGGGCTTTTTAACAAGAAATAACAGGTTGTTATTTAATTAACAAGTTGTTATTTTTTAAGTAAATCTCTAATTTCAGCAAGTAAATCTTCTTGAGAAGGTCCAGCAGGAGCTGCAGGAGCTTCTTCAACAGGTTTTTTAGTTTTATTATATGCTTTTACAATCATAAACATAACTAAACCAACAATTATTAAGTTAATAATAGTGTTAATCCAGGCACCGTAAGCAATTACAGCTCCACCAGCCTCTTTTGCAGCAGCAAGCGTGGTATAATCTAGTCCGTCCATAGCCACGTGTAGGTCTTCAAAACTCACGCCACCGGTAAAATAACCTACAAAAGGCATTGCTATATTATCTACAAATCCTTTAATAACAGCGCCTAGTGCTCCTGCCATAATTACTGCAACGGCAAAATCGATTACATTGCCGGTCATAATAAAATCTTTAAACTCTTTTAACATTTTTGTTTTATTTTAATGGTTATACATTAGTTAGACCAAGATAATCAAAAAAGTCACATTTCCGAAATTAAAGACTAATACCTACAAAAACTCGTTTTACACGTTGAGAAATAGAAGTTATCAGCTCGTAAGAAATAGTTTTGACTGTTGCGGCTATATTTTCTGCCGTTGGATTTTTTCCAAAAACAATGACTTCATCACCTTCATTACAATCAATATTTGTAATGTTTACCATGATCATATCCATACAAACATTACCTATAATAGGTGCTTTTTCTCCATTTATGGTTACAAAGCCTTTACCATTACCGTATTGTCTGCCAATACCATCAGCATGGCCAATTGGGAGCGTGGCGGTTTTAATTAATTCACCACTTTTAAAAGCGCGATTGTAGCCAACCGATTCACCTTTTTTTATAGTATGAATTTGCGATATTATTGTTTTTAAAGTCCCAATAGGTTTTAAATGTTGATTTTCTTTTTCAGAATTTCCAAAACCATATAAGCCAATACCACAACGAACCATATCAAAATGAGCTTCGGGATAATTTAAAACGCCCGAAGTATTACAGATATGTATTATAGGTTGGTAACCAATTTGGGTATTAAAATTTTTGACAATTTTTTTAAATGTTTCAATTTGGTTTAACGTAAATTTCTTTTCATTCAAATCTTCACTTGCCGCTAAATGAGAGAAAATAGATTTTACTTTAACGGTTTCAGTTTCATTTAATTTAGAGATTATAGCTTCAATGTCGTTTTCTGAAAACCCCAATCGGTTTAAACCTGTATTAAATTTTATATGAATTGGGTATTGGGTTTGTTTTTCCGCGGAAGCGATGGTAATAAAGTCCTTCAATATTTTAGAGTTATAAATACTTGGCTCTAAACAATACTCAATAAGTAGTTTGAAATTTACAGGTTGTGGATGTAAAACCAAAATAGGTTTCGTTATTCCTGCTTTACGGAGTGTAATGCCCTCATTAATGTAAGCAATGGCAAAATAATCAGCATTTAAATTTTGCAAATAATTTGCAATTTCACAAGCATCACTTCCATAAGCAAAAGCTTTTACAACAGCCAAAAATTTGGTGTTGGGTTGAAGTTTGGATTTTAAATATTCAAAATTATGTTTAAGTGCCTTTAAATTAATTTCAAGCACAGTTTCTTGTGCTTTAGGCATCGCTATTTTTAGGTTTTATGTTGACTACTTCCGCTTCCGTAACCTTCATGTTTCTAACCTTATCACGAAGCATGGCCTTATAATAGGCAGCTCTACTTAATGGCTCATATTCATTAACTTCACCAAGTAAAACGAGGTTTTCATTTTGGTTTTTTCTGTAACTATATTGGGCTAAATTCCCAGTTCTCGTACAAACAGCGTGTACTTTAGTTACATACTCTGCGGTTGCCATTAAGTTTGGCATCGGGCCAAAAGGATTGCCTTTAAAATCCATATCTAATCCAGCAACAATTACACGAACGCCTTTATTTGCTAAATCATTACAAACACGTACAATTTCGTCATCAAAAAACTGGGCTTCATCAATGCCAACCACATCACAACCATCAGCTAAAATTGGAATATTAGCAGCTGCAGGAACGGGCGTTGAACGTATTTCGTTAGCATCATGAGAGACCACCATATCTTCATTATAACGCACATCAATGGCAGGTTTAAAAATCTCAACTTTTTGTCTAGCAAACTGCGCACGCCTTAGCCTCCGGATAAGTTCTTCGGTTTTTCCAGAAAACATGGAGCCACAGATAACTTCTATCCATCCAAATTGTTCTTTATGATTTACTGTATTTTCAAGAAACATTTCGTAATTTTAACACTAAAATCAAGTGATTATTAGTTTGTATAAAGGTGGCGTAAATTTATTAAAAAACAAAAACCTAAAGTGCAATAATTTAAAATTTATAAACAATGAAGAAGAAGCTGGAGTCTGAACTTGTGAGTATAGCACATAGAATTCTTAAATTAAAGGGTAAGGAAGATGTTATTAAAATGCATGCCGAAGTTTCTGCGCTTTATGAAACCCTTTCTGTTTTGAAATTTGCTAACCAAAATTTTGAAGGCGATTTGCCAACCATTGGTAATGATTCTTCATTTTTTGATATGCTAGATAGTGCTTTTAATAATAAAGTAAGCGACAATATTGAGGTTGAAGATAAAATATATATAAACCTTGATGAAGTTGAACAGGACGATATTATGGAGCCTGTAATGAATAAAATTAAAGATATGGTGGCACACATGCCAGAGGAAACTGATGAGATTGAACCTGATATTGAAGATATTACCCCGAAAGCCATTATAAAACGACATAATTTAGAAGATATAACTGCCGGGTTTGAAGATATTCCAGTTTTTGAACCTGTTTCTAAATCACAAAACCATGTTGCCAATGGAAAAACATCTTTGAATGATAAGCTTAAAAATGGCGGATTAAACATAGGGCTAAATGATAAAATAGCTTTTATCAAGCATTTATTTGATGGCAAAAGCGAAGATTATGATCGTGTAATATCGCAATTAAGCACCTTTGCAAATATCACTAATGCCAAAAATTTTATTGTAAACATGGTAAAACCAGATTATAATAATTGGGCAGATAAGGAAGAGTTTGAAGCGCGTTTTATGCAAATTATAGAAGCCAAGTTTAATTGAAAAATCTCCTCGATGTTTTATCGAGGTTTCTTTTGAAATTGTTATTCCCGCGAACTCGGGAATCTAAAATTAGAAGAATCTCCATTTGAATCGCAATCATAAAAATGAGTAAATTATACATAGTTCCAACTCCCATTGGAAATTTAAAAGACATCACATTCAGAGCCATAGAAGTTTTAAAAAAAGTTAATTTAATTCTGGCAGAAGACACCAGAACCTCAGGAAAACTCTTAAAACACTATGAGATTTCGACGCATATGCAATCGCATCATATGCATAATGAGCATAAAACGGTTGAAAACATTATTCAAAAACTAAAAAGCGGAACTATAGTCGCTCTCATTAGCGATGCGGGAACACCCGCCATATCAGATCCTGGATTTCTGCTAACCCGTGCTTGTATAGAAAATAATATTGAGGTGGATTGTTTACCCGGAGCAACCGCATTTGTCCCAGCACTTGTAAATTCAGGTTTGCCAAACGATAAGTTCGTGTTTGAAGGGTTTTTACCAGTAAAAAAAGGACGTCAAACAAGATTATTATTGTTAGCCGAAGAAACAAGAACCATGATTTTTTATGAAAGTCCACATAAACTAATAAAAACCCTAGGGCATTTTTGCGAGTATTTTGGTGATGATAGACCCCTTTCCGTATCCAGAGAATTAACTAAACTTTACGAAGAAACCATTCGCGGCAACGCCAAAGAAGTATTAGATTACTACACAAACAAACCACCAAAGGGCGAGATTGTTGTTGTGGTTGGTGGAAAGACTAAGTAGCATTAAAATATAAAAATGAATATAGAATCATTCAAGAAAAAATTAAAAGAAAACCCAACAGCCATTGCGTTTTCTGAAACCACGAGTGTTATCGATGAAAATTATAATTTCACACCAACAGCCTTTAAGAACGGAATTCTAGAAAATGCAGAAGGTCAAAACTCAGGGTCATGTAAATTATTTGCTTTTGCAAAAGCACAAGGGTTTTCAAAAGAAGAAACCTTGGCTTGTTTTGGTCAATATTATTTTGATGAGGTTTTAAAAGACCCAAAGGGAACAGGACACCAAAATATTAGAAACTTTATGAATACTGGATTTGATGGCTTGAGTTTTGATGGCACACCATTAATCGAAAAATAGACATTCGTACCTTTAGATTCATGCCTTCGCAGGAATTACAAATGTTTCCCCTTTTCCCAACCATGTTTTCCTAAATATTGCTCACCACTTTCTACAGCGCCACCTTCAATTGAAGTTCCCATACTATCATTCCATCTATTCAAATATCCAAAAAGAGAAATAACACCAAGCATTTCAACAATTTCACCTTCATCCCAATGTTCGTATAAACGTTTTTTAATCGTTTCATCAACGCCATTTGGTACTTGGCTAGCTTGTAAAGAGAAATCTAATGCAGCACGTTCCGCTTCACTAAAAGCAGGATGTGTTCGGTATTCCCAAATATTATCAAGTTGTTCTTGCTCTGCGCCATAACGTTCAGCAGCTCTTATTGCATGTGCTTGACAATATCTACATCCGGTGGAGTTGCTAGACACCCAAGCAATCATGCGTTTTAAAGCTGAGGTTACCCTGCCTTCATTTGCCATAACTGCTTTATTCAAATTAATAAAGGCCTTACTAATTGCTGGCCTGCGTTGCATGGTTAAAACCGAATTAGGACAAAACCCTAGGGTTTCATTAAAAAATTCAGCAAGTTTTTTGGTTTCTATATCGTGGTCGGCAGATAATGGTGTTACTAAAGGCATATTTTGTTTTTTTGTAGTATTTTTGATACTTACAAGAAATATCAAAAAATAAATTTATTTTTATTATAAGATTATTAAAGATGTCACTTGTGACCGATTTAACAAAAAAATTTAACCACAAGAAACGAAAAATAGTTTAGAAATGGCAGTAGAAGTTACTACAAAATGGTTAGGAAATATGAGGTTTGAAAGCACAAATCCATCAGGTCATAGTTTATTTATTGATGCAGGCGAAGAAAATGGTGGCAAAGGTGAAGGTTACAGACCTAAAGCATTAATGCTGTCAAGTTTGGCTGGTTGTTCAGGCCTTGATGTTGCGGCTTTAATAAAGAAGATGAAGTTGGAAGTAGATACTTTTAAAATAGATATTGAAGCTAATTTAACCGAAGAACATCCTAAATATTATGATAAAGTAGGGATGCATTTCCATTTTTATGGTGACGATTTAAATGAAAAGAAACTCCAAAGAGCTGTTGATTTATCTATTGAAAAATATTGTGGTGTTATGGAAATGTTTCGTCAGTTTTCAGACCTTAGTGTCGAAACACATTTTCATAGAAAATAAAGGGAAACAAATTACGTTGAATTTTTTATTTAAAACTCTCACAGCCTCTCAATGCGTTGGACATTAAAACCTAAACCTAAAGAAGATAAGGTTAAAGCTTTGCAAAAAGCACTTCAAGTAGATTCTATAATTGCTACCATGCTGGTGCAAAGAGGTATAGAGTCGTTTGAAGATGCTAAATCTTTTTTTAGGCCTAGTTTAGATGAATTGCACGATCCTTTCTTAATGAAAGATATGGACAAAGCAGTAGCACGTATTGAAAAAGCTATTGCTAATAAAGAAAACATTCTTGTTTATGGCGATTATGACGTGGATGGCACAACCTCTGTGGCATTAATGTCCTCTTACCTTAAAACGAAAACTAATTTAGTTTACACCTATATTCCTAACAGATATGACGAGGGCTATGGAATTTCCTACAAAGGCATAAACTTTGCTTTAGAAAATGATTTTTCCCTTATAATTGCCTTAGATTGTGGAATAAAATCTGTTGAAAAGGTTGAACATGCCAAAAAACTAGGTATCGATTTTATTATTTGCGATCATCACAGACCAGGCGATGAAATTCCAAAAGCCGCCGCAGTTTTAGACCCTAAACAAGATGATTGTGAATATCCGTTTAAAGAATTATGTGGGTGTGGAGTAGGCTTTAAACTAGTGCAAGCCTTAGCATCAAAAGAAGGAAAAACAGCCGAAGATTTAACGGAGTATTTAGATTTAGTAGCAACAGCAATTGGGGCAGATATAGTGCCTATAAATGGCGAAAATAGAGTGTTAGCTTATTTTGGTTTGATGGTTATTAACACGAACCCAAGATCTGGTATTCAAGCCATTTTAGACCAGGTTGAAAAAACAGAGTTAACCATAACGGATGTTGTTTTTATTGTAGCACCAAGAATAAATGCTGCTGGCCGCATGAAGCATGGTAATTATGCAGTTACTTTGTTAACGGAAGAAGAGCCAGACATGGCACAAAAGTATGCTACAGAAATTAACGATTATAACCTAGATAGGCGCGAAACTGATAAGCGAATTACGGAAGAAGCGCTTAAACAAATTGAAGATAATAACGAACAGCATAGACTTACTACGGTTGTTTATGATAAAGATTGGCATAAAGGCGTAATTGGTATTGTAGCTTCTAGATTAACTGAAACTTATTATAGACCAACACTAGTATTTACAAAAAGCGGAAATAAATTAGCCGCTTCTGCACGCTCAGTTAGAGATTTTGATATTTATAATGCCTTAGAAAATTGTCAAGAACATTTAGAGCAATTTGGCGGACATAAATATGCCGCAGGTTTAACCCTTGAAGAAGAAAACTACGAAGCATTTAAGCAGGCCTTTGAAGAAGAGGTGTCTAAAACGATTGATAGAAATTTGCTGACACCAGAAATTAAAATTGATGTGCAAATTGATTTAAAAGATATTACGCCAAAGTTTTACAGAATATTAAAACAGTTTGCACCTTACGGACCAAGTAATATGACACCTGTTTTTTTAACTGAAAATTTAGTTGATACTGGTTACGGAAAATGCGTTGGTGGAGATAAAACACATTTGCGATTAACAGCTACGCAACCGGATTCTGCAAGCAGAATGGTAGGCATAGGTTTTGGAATGGGTGATAAATTTGATAAAATTTCTGAAGGGAAAGTATTTAAGGCAGTTTATTCTATTGATGAAAACGAGTGGCGAGGTAGTGTGAATTTACAATTAAAATTAAGAGATTTAAAAAAACAAAAGTAGGCACCATTTAAATTATGGCAAAAACCGATCCTTACGCAGCCTTACGAATTAAAGAGTTCAACATTTTTTTATTATTGCGATTGTTTTTAGTGTTTGGCTGGTCTATGCAATTTATTGTTATTGAATGGCAAGTTTATAGCATTACTAAAGATCCACTTTCATTAGGAATTATTGGTCTTATGGAAATCATTCCAGCGTTTACCATGGCTCTTTTTGCAGGTCATATTGTAGATCAAAGAGAAAAACGAAACCTATTTGCTATTTGTATTGCTGCTTTTTCTCTAATTAGTTTAGGACTTTTTTTATTAACAACAGAAGAGGTACTTGGTAATTGGTCAACAAATACTATTCTATATTCTATTTATGCATTGGTGTTTTTTGGAGGTTTTTTGCGCTCCTTTTTTGGGCCAATAATATTTTCTTTGGTGGCTTTAATTGTGCCTAAAAAAATATATCCAAACGCAGCAACATGGAGTACAAGTACTTGGAAAACAGCTGCAGTTTTGGGTGCTTTATTTGGTGGGTTTTTTATTAGTTGGATAGGTGTTGATTATACGTTATGTGTCGTTTTTATTTTAGTTGTCATATCATTTGGTTTAGTTTTTCTAATTAAAAAGAAACCTATTTTAAACAAAAAAATTGGGGAACCCGTAAAAGAGAGTTTAAAGGTTGGTATTCGGTTTGTGTTTCAAAACAAAGCTATTTTAGGCGCTTTAACTTTAGATATGATTGCGGTTTTATTTGGTGGAACCATTGCTATTCTAGCTATTTTTGCACAAGATATTTTAGAGGTTGGTAGCGAAGGTTTTGGTATTTTAAACGCATCCATATCTATGGGAAGCATTGTTACTATGTTTGTCACAACCTATATTCCAATAAGTAGAAATACAGGTAAAAAGCTACTTATTTCCATATTCATTTTTGGCGTGAGTATTATTGGTTTTGGATTATCAAATATCTTTTGGGTAAGCGTTTTAATGTTATTTATTAGTGGAGCTGCCGATGGTATTTCTATGATTATCCGCCAAACCATATTACAATTAAAAACGCCTGATGATATGCGTGGTCGAGTATCTTCAGTAAACTCTATGTTTGTTGGGTCTTCCAACGAGTTAGGTGCTTTTGAAAGTGGTTTAGCTGCCAAATTAATAGGGCCTGTAGCAGCAGTAGTTTTTGGTGGAAGTATGACCCTGCTTACTGTTTTTGCTATTGGTTTAAAAAATCCTGTACTAAGAGATTTGGATTTAAGAGCCGATATGGAAGAAAATGAGAAAGAAAATTAATATTCTTTTAATTCTAAATTTTCACCATCAAAAACACCATAAGTATAATACTGAATCCAATCGCCTAGATTAATGTATTTTGAGTTTTCGTTGAGGTTTATATTTAGCGGTAAGTGTCTGTGGCCAAACACGAAAAAATCGCGATGCTTGTCTTCAAGTTTGCGTTTGCAATATTGTACGAGCCATTCATTGTCTTCTCCAAGAAACGTAGCATCATCATCGCCAGAAATAAGTTTGTTTTTAACTGATAAATGTTGCGCCATACGAACGCCTAAATCGGGGTGTAGCCAACGGAATAACCATTTACAAAAGGGATTTGTAAACACTTTTTTCATGCGTTTGTACCCTTTGTCGCCTGGGCCTAAACCATCACCATGACCAATAAAAAATGTTTTATTGTTAAAAGTGAATTCTTTTGGTTCGTGATATACGGGAATGTTGAGTTCTTCTTCAAAATAGCCATTCATCCATAAATCATGATTACCAACAAAATAGTAAATAGGAATTCCGGAATCTGAAATTTCAGCAAGTTTACCAAGCGTTCTGGTGAATCCTTTTGGAACTACGGTTTTAAATTCCATCCAAAAATCGAATAAATCGCCTAAAAGGAAAATAGCAGCAGCGTCGTGTTTTATTTCGTCAAGCCAAGCCACAAATTTCTTTTCGCGAGGAAAAGAGGCTTCTTTGGTTGGTGCGCCTAAATGATTATCTGAGGCGAAGTATATTTTTTTTCCTTTCGGGATTTGCATATTGTAAATATAGTTTTTTGATACGAATTTCACGAATTATCACAAATAAGAAATGTATAGGATCTTTTGTTGCTAACTAATTTAGGACTGCCTATTGAAGCCTGACAACTGCCTACTGTTTTTGCGTTAGGGATTGAGGTATTGTTGAAGCTCATTTTGTGTTGTTGCACCCCTGCCTGCCGGCAGGCAGGTATGCAACACAAAAAAGAGACTACCGAAATATTTATATTCATGAGTTCATTAATTTAAAATAGAAATCAACGAATAAAGCCCGACCCTTTTCTGGTAAGCTGCCTGCCGACAGGTAGGCGCCCTAATTATTATCGTAATCGTACCACTCGGCAAAAGAGGTATCGGTTTCTTGTAATTTTAGGGAGTGTAATTTGATGTGATTTGGTAACCGTTTTTTAATTTTTTTAGCGAAATCTAAAACCATCATTTCGCTTGTTGGCTGATAATCAACCAATAACACATTGTGTCCGCGGTCTTGTAATTCTTTTGCTAACTCTACATGTGGCGTGTTTTTGTTGAAAACGGTGGCGTGATCGAACACATTTACAATTTCTTCTTTTACAATGTTTTTTAAGTCGCCAAAGTCTATAACCATCCCATATTTTACGTTGGTTGAATCTGTTATAGGTTTGCCAAAAACGGTAACTGAGAGTTTGTAGCTGTGACCGTGAACGTTTTTGCATTTTCCGTCGTAGCCGTAAAGAGCATGACCGGTTTCGAAAGAGAATTGTTTGGTGATGCGAATGTTGTTTCCCATTATCTTCTTTTTCTTTTATTTACAAAGTAAACGATGATTAATACTAACCCTAATATTAAAAATAATCCGTTTCCGCTAAGGAATGACATGATATCCATAATGCTTTTTTAATTGTTTCTTTTTTTGTTATATCGGTATACTAAATAAGCAAGCGCCACAAGTATTACAAAAGGTAACATGGAACCGATAAAAATACCAATTTCGTAACCTTTGTCTGGTGCGCTTTTAATTTTTTCTTCAATATCTACTTGCTGAAGTAAAGCAATAAATAGAGTCATAAATATTAGTTGTACTTTTTTGCAAAGTTAATTGTTTTGTGCAAGTGGCATAAATATTTTTCTGAATTTTATGATAAGTGGAATACCGCGTGCTACAATCCAGAATGTAAGTGCAATGAAAATAGCGTATAGCTTATAACCCAAGCTGTCTAGCCAAAAGAGTATGGGTATGAAAATGAGGAAGGTTGAAAATAGAAGGACGTTTCGTAAATATTTCATTTTGCCAAGACCTTTAAAAATACCATCGAAAATAAAGGCTAACGTGCAGAGTGGTTGCATGGCCAGAACGATCCAGAATACATTATAAAAAGCTTTTAAAACTTCTGGTTCTTTAGTGAAAACACGCCCGATTGGATAATAAAATATGGCACCAATTAATCCTAGTATAATGCCGATAGCAATGCCGTATTTTATAAGTTTATTACTTAATGTGATTAAGGTTGAATACGCTTTCTTGCCATACAATTTGCCTGATAATATGTTTCCTGCGCTAGCGTAACCATCAACAATAAAAGCGCCTAAAAACCATAAGTTAATAGCTATGGTGTATGCGGCAATATATTCGGCGCCATAACTGGTGGCAAATGCGCTGGCGTAATAGAGTGTTACGTTTAAAGCTATAGTTCTTATAAAAAGGTTTAGAATCATTAAAAGAAATCGTTTTATTTCTGGATTGAAAGGGAAACTTGGTTTTAATGGAATTTTTGTTTTTTTAAGAAGAAAATAGGCCGAGAATCCTGCCATTAAAATTTGGGCAATAACGCTGGCATAAGCGGCGCCTTCAATATTCATAGGCTCCAAATAACCTTGGATGCCGTAAACCAAAATAATATCTAAAATTATATTGGTGGCAGCTCCTATAATGGCAATTATCATAGGATAGTAGGTGTTTTGTAAACCACGAAAGGCGCCAAAAACAGCAATAGTAAATAAAGTAAATGGAAATCCTAAAACACGAATTTTATAGTAAATAACGCTGTAATCTAAAATTAAATTGGAAGCATTGTAAAGTTTGAAAATGGGCTTTGCAAACGGATAGGTTGTAAATATTATTATAATACTTAGTGACGTAATGATGAAAATAGCTTGTGCAGGTAAATTTTTAATTTTTTCTAATTTATTTGCCCCAACATATTGGGAAACTATGGATGAAATAGCGCTTCTGGTTTGTCCCAACACCCAAATAAGCATAGACATAAACGTGGTTACAATGCCAACTGCAGCTAAAGATTCAGTAGCATTAATAGCGATGTTTCCAACAATGGCGGCATCAGTTAATGATAGAATAGGCTCGGACACTCCAGAAATTAATGCTGGAATAGCCAATTTGTTTATATGTTTAAGGCTAATATTTGTATTCACAAGACTAGTTCATAACAATGAAAAGGATGCTCGCTTTGATTAGGAAAAAAAATGTTTCCTAATTTTTTATAGCCTCGTTTTTCATAAAATATTTGGTTTCTTTTGTTCTGCGAAAAAGTGTCTAATCGTACGGATGCGAAATGGTTTTCTCTAGCAAAATTTTCGGCAAATGTCATTAATTGTTGTGCATAGCCTTTTCCTTGAAAGCCTGGATGAACGGCTAATCGATGAATGTATATGTTGTTTTTATTGTGAGTTAGCCATTTTACAGGAATATATTCCTCACCTATTAAAGTTGAAATGGCAATACAACCAATCATTGTTTGGTCTATCTCGAGGACATACAACTCATTTCTTTCAACATCTTTTTCAAAGGCTTTTTTGTTTGGATAGAATTCATTCCATTGAAAAATATTTTTCGCTATCATATTTTCAGCACAAGCTTTAGTGAGTTCTATTAATTTGCTGATATCTGATAAGGTTCCTTTACGAATCATTTAAATGTTTTACTTTTGCTTCAAATTTATTGTAAATTTAGTTTTTTAAATTTATTAGGTATGAAGAATATTTTAGTTCCCGTTGGATCGTCAAAAAATGCATTGAGTCATTTACAGTATGCTGTAGATTTTGCGCAGGCTTTTGGTGCAAAAATTTTTGTAGTACAAGTGTATAATGTTTATACAAAGGCTGGTACAATGATTAAGGTGGATCAAATTATTGAACGAGAAAGTAAAGCTTTTTTAGATGATTTAGTTTCACAATTAGACCCAAAAGGTGTTGAAATTATTGTGAAAACTTTAAAAGGGAAACTAATTGATACCTTGGAGCTTGCTTGTAAGGCGGCAAAAGTTGATTTGGTTTTAATTGAGCCAAGAACAAATTCTATTAAAGATGAAGTGTATTTAGGAAAAACATCTGGTAAAATAGTTAAGCAAATGGATGTTCCGGCGCTTATTGTTCCAGAAGGTTATAAATTCTCAAGACCCACAACCATTTTAATGGCCTTGAAATCTGCCATACTAAAAAAGAAGGATGCATTGAGCCCTTTAAAAGATATAGTAAATGAATTTAAGGCTGTTGTAAATTTACTATTAGTGAAAACAACTTATCATAATAAGGGTGATTTTGACCTACATAAGGAATTAAAATCGCTTGTTAATAGCATTACAGAAACTGAAAATGCCACTACTTTTCAAGGTGTTTTAGAACATTTTAAATCGCATAATCCAGATATGTTATGTGTAGTAAGGCGTAAACGTGGATTTTTTAACAAAGTATGGGAAAAGAATACCATTCTTAAAAAGGATTTTTATGTTAAAGTACCTGTTTTAGTATTGAGCGGGTTGAAATAATAAATTTGGGGCATTAGCTCATTTGGCTAGAGCGCTACGCTGGCAGCGTAGAGGTGATCGGTTCGAATCCGATATGCTCCACATTTTTTTTAAATATTAACTAAGTTTCGTTATTTAAAAAATCAATAATGTTGTTTGAAGCATCATTTAAGGCTTTGGGTAATTCGTTTTTATCCCACGGATGAGAAGCATCAAAAACATGATTCGCGCCTTCAATAATTTCCAATTTACTATTAGAATTCCACTTGTGAAGGTTATTAGCTTCTTCAACTAATACACTTGTATCACCACTTCCATGAACAATTAAATAAGGCAAATTTAAGTTTGAAACCGCACGTTTAACAGTAAGCCTTTCTTCGTTTTGAATAAAGTCTTCATAAAACTGGTAAAAATGTGGCATTTGTTGTTTTGTTCGGCCGTTTAAAACATATTTAACGCCGTCTTTTTTCCATTGTTCCAAATCGCCAATGGTTGAGGTTCTTTTTCCAAAATCGCATACTCCAGCAAGGCTAATTACTTTTTTTATGCGATTATCTTCTTCAGCCTTAATAGTAACAATACCACCTGCTCGACTATGACCAATCAGGTTTATATTATTAATATCAGCTTCTGTTTTATATTCGTTTAGTGAACAAATCCAATCTATAATAGTTTCTAAATCATCTAATTCTTTGGTGTAGTTGTTGTTCCCGAAAGCGTTTAAATCCGGGAAATCAATGGGTTGTTCTATAGTTCCTCCGTTAAATGAAAAATTAAATTTTATAAAGAAGAACCCAGCATCAGCATACTTTTTTGCCATTAAATCCCATGCGCCCCAATCTTTAAATCCTTTGTAACCATGACAAAATATAATAACAGGTTTTTGTAGGCTGTCCTCTTTATAAAAAACATCGGTAAGTATTGGTTTTCCGTGTTTTCCTGGAACAATAATGTTTTTTGTAACTATCATTTTATTAAACTTCTTTTTCGGTGAAATCAATGTTTGGGTTACAAATTTCGATGATTAGTTTTTTTAATTCAATTTCAAAATTAGTTAAAGTCTCATCGGTAATTAGCGAGTTTTTATTTCTGCTATAAGTGCTTTCCTTTTTAGCGAATTTTAAAAAGCCTTCTTTTAGGTTTTTGAATGAAATGATACCAGCCTCAACCGGTAATTGAATCTTTTTTTCAAGCTGCATCATATAAACATAAGTCAATACTTGAAAACTCTTACTATACTTTTTATAATCGGTACTAATATCTTCCCAATTTACAATTTCTACTTGGTTTTGTTGTACGTTTCCTGTTTTATAATCAATTATTCGGGTGATGCCATTGCATTCATCCACTCTATCAACTTTGCCTCTAATTCTTATTGGAAAATTCAATTCTGGGATATCGATTTTAATATCGTTATTTGCTTCAATGGCAATAATTTTTATTTGATCTCCAGCTTCTAATGCCTTAATCTCTAAGTCTAAAAAATTTGACACATAGCGTTTTGCAATTTCAAATACAATTAGGTTTTTGCCCTTTGTAATATCACCTTCTTTGTATTCATTTTTAAAATGATGTGTAACAGTCTGTTCTATTTTAGCTTTTAATTTTTTAACGCCATCAACCGTTAGAAAGTCGCCAATAAATGGTTTGTAAAAATCTTCTAAAGTATTATGTACAACGGTTCCAAGGGTGTTTGCAGCCACCGTTTCTTCAACATCATCATGATCTTTAATTTTTAAAATTTTCTGATAATAGAAATCAATGGGATTCCTGATATAGTTTGTTAATGACGACGGGGAAAACCCTTCGCCTGCCATTTTAATGATTTGTTGTTGTAAATCTTCAGTTTTTTTTACAATATTAAAAGAGGCTTCAATAGTTGGAACTTGGGGTACAATTGTTTGATAATTCAATTTATGAATGCCTTCAAGTTCTAATTGGGTAATAAATCTGCTTTTTTCTCCCCCAGTTAAAACATCAGCTTCCGTATTATATATGATGTAAACATTTTTTGCGCGTTGTAAAAGTCTGTAAAAGTGATATGTATATACGGCATCTTTTTCCTTATAAGTGGGTAAATTGTTTTCTAATTTTACATCAAAGGGAATAAAAGAGTTATTGCTTTTTCCCGCAGGTAATATGCCTTCGTTTACAGATGAAATGATAACGGTTTCAAAATCTAATACACGAGATTCCAACATACCCATAATTTGTAAACCTTGAAGTGGTTCTCCTTGAAAATCGAGTGTTTCACTACTTAAAAGCTCCTTATAAATACTATATAAGGCCGAAATATCTTTAATATGGCTATGCTCTAAGTTTAATCTAGAAAGTTCATTAAACAGCTCATTAAAACGGAATACATATTCCAATGCTAATAAATTTGAGGTCTTGTTTTTATCAAGTGATATTTTAATTGCTATGATGAGCTTTGAACATTTCCCCAAGGCTAAGACTATAGAGTTTTGCCAACCAGTAAATAATAAGGTTAAAATATCACTTGCTTTTTCCGCAATTTTAGATAGTCGATCATTAGTTAAAAAAACCAAATTATTTTTATCAATGGTTTCAATAATTTTTGACGAATAATCAATTCCCTCAATGCTTAATAATGGCCTTATAAACTGATGTGAAATAATATTTACAACATCTTTATAGTAAAAAGAAGTTGAATTGGTTTTGTGAAGCTGAAATAGTGAATCAAACAAGGAAGCTAATGGGATTGTTTTTAAGGGAAACCCCATAGTGATGTTTAACGCATGGATGGAATTTGGTATTGAGTTAAGTACGGGGATTAATAGATTCTCGTCGCCTAAAACCACAGCTGTACTATTTAATGAATCATTGTTTTTTTGTAAATTATTTAAAAGGGAGCCGATATATTTTGCTTGACCTATGTTTTTAGGAATGCCAATGGCTGATATGTTTTTTTCTTTTGAATAATTTTCAGTTATCCAATTAAAAGGATTGGTTTTAAAATACTTCCAATTTTTGAGATGCTGCCTAGAGAATAATGCAGCATCATGTTTTTGATTATTCATAAAAACCGCATCAATATCCCAATAAATTTTGGCAATATTATTTTTTAGTAATTCTTGAATAATGGTTTCTTCAGAAGTATTAAGGGCATTAAAACCAACAAACACATGTTTTTTATTAATATTGTTTTGAATATACGAGTCCAAATTTTCTACAGCTTCCCTGTATATCAAACCTTGATAACCAATACCCTTGTTTTTAAGATGATTTGAAAAATGGGTGTAGTAGTTGAAAAGTTTATTCCAAAAAGTGAGATAGTTTTTTACAAAGGTGGTTTTGTTTTCTTCTAACGACCAATGTTTTATATCTTGAATAGCGCCTAAATAGTTGAAAATCTTTTCTTGAGGAATTAAATAACGGTCAATTTCATTAAAATCTTGAAGTAATATTTGCGCCCACTTTGAGAAGGATTCAAAGGAATCTTCATTTTTTTTTTCCGTTAATTGAGTGTATGTAGTATAAAACTCAAATAGAAGTTCTGTGTTAGAGGTAGATTTAATTTGTGATAGTTCTTGCACAAACTCTTCAATACTTAATATTTCTGGAGCAAAAATGGTTTTATTTACAACTTCAGAGAGTTGGTTTTTTAAAAAGAGTCCAGCTCTTTTGCTTGGTAAAACAAAGATTAAATCGGAAAGATTTTCATCATGGTTTTGTAAATCTTCTAGGACTTCGTGAATGAAAGTTATCATAGCCTAAAAATAAAAAACGCTTCGGATATCCGAAGCGTTTTTTTATAAACTTATTTATTTAAAATTTAATTAGCTTATTTTGCTAAGTTAATTTCTACACGTCTGTTGTTAGCTCTACCAGCTCTAGTATTGTTAGTATCTATTGGACTAGATTCTCCATATCCTAGTGAAGAAAGTCTAAATGCATCGATACCATTTTCAACTAAGTATTCTTTAACAGAATTAGCTCTAGAATCTGATAATCTTTGATTTAAGCTTTCGCTACCTACACTATCAGTATGACCTTCAACTGTAAATTTAGCTGTTGGGTATTCTTTAAGAATTCCGATAATATCAGCTAATACAGAAGCAGACTGTGCTTTGATTGAAGATTTACCAGTATCAAATAAGATTGTTTTAGCATACTCATTTAATTGTTTTTGAACAGTTTCAGTAACTTCAGGACAACCATTGTTAGCAACAGTTCCTTTTACTTCTGGACATTTGTCATCTTTGTCTAATACACCGTCACCGTCTTTATCAGCCCAAGGACATCCTTTGTTTGCAGAAGGTCCTGCTTCATTAGGACAAGCATCATCAGCATCAGTTACACCATCACCATCAGCATCAGGACAACCGTTTAAAGCTTTTAAACCAGCAACTGTAGGACAGTTATCTTTATTATCAGCAATTCCATCACCGTCAGTATCAGGACATCCGTTAAGCTCAGCTAAACCAGCTTCGTTAGGACAATCATCTTTACTGTCTTCAATTCCGTCACCGTCAGTATCAGGACAACCGTTGAATGCTTCTAAACCAGCAACATCTGGACAAGCATCATCTTTGTCATATATTCCATCACCATCAGTATCAGTTCCACCAAATTTGATAGAAATACCTGCAGTATGTTGGAAATGAGAGTTTAAGTAATCTTCAAATGCATGTTTGTATCCAGTTTGAAGAGTTAAACCAATATTTTCGCTTAACCATACGTTTAAACCTACAGTACCATTTAAAGTACCTGCTCCAATTTCATTAATCCAAGTGTAACCACCACCTAGACCTACAAAAGGATCTAAAGTTTTGTTTTCTAAGAAGTTATATTTAATAGTACCATCAAGTCCGTAGTATGACCAATCAGATACAGTATTAGTTACCTCCGGTTCACGACTAATATCTCCCCATTTTTCAATTTTATTTAAAGATCCAGTTAATCCAAAAGAAAAACCATCACTTAAATATTTAGAGACAGAGATAGTTGATAAAGAAGGTAAAATGTTCCAGTGATCGGTTGCGTTAAAGATTTCGTTACCGAAAGAGTCACTAAATAGGCCACCATCACCAGAAGGATAAGCATCAACTGCGTTTACCCCAATAGTAATTTGCCATGGGTTGTTTTGGTCTTGCGCATTAGCGTTGCTATAACCAAGTACAAGCAACATAGCGAACAATAATCTGCTAAGATTTTTCATATTCAAAAGTTTAATTTTTAAGTGTTAATTGT
>NZ_JBATHX010000442.1:0-3717 GCF_049667265.1 Algibacter sp.
TATCAATTCTATTTGGCATAGCATCTGGAAAGGCTTTTGCAATCAATACAAACAATACTAAAACCAATATTCCAGAACCAATTATAACCGCTAAATAGCGTAAAGGATAGCCTCCAAGAAAAACCAACATTACCACCATTAAAAACATGATGGCCGCTGTTGAAAAATTAGCAGGTAGAATAAGAATGAGCACAAAAAAAACAGGAATCCAAAGTGGTAAAATAGATGCTTTAAAGGTTACAATTTCATCTTTAATTTTCGACATGTACCTTGCCACATAAACCATGAGAACAACGGCTGCCAAAGTGGATGTTTGAAATGACATTCCCACAAATGGTATTTGAATCCATCTACTAGCATTCGCACCCTCAATAGTTGTGCCTTGCATCATAGTTAGTCCGAGCAACACAACCACAACAGGAATCATTATTAGCGACAAGCCTTTAAAATATCTGTATGGAATTTTGTGAACTCCATATATTATGGCAAAACCTAACAACAAATGCACAAAATGTTTAATAAAAAATGTAAATGTATTGCTACCTGTGCCTTTATAAGCTAAATTACTTGCCGCACTATAAACAGGCAAAAACGATAGAATAGCCAATAGTGCAACTATTGCCCAAATTAATCGATCGCCTTTTATGTTTTTAAATAGTGTTTGCACTTAATGTTTTATTATAGATTTCTTACTGCATTTTTAAATTGACGCCCACGATCTTCATAGTTTTCAAACAAATCAAAACTTGCACATGCCGGAGACAACAATACATTATCACCACTTTCAGCAACTTTGTATGCAATTTTTACTGCTTCACTCATAAATTGTGTTTCAACAATAACATCTACCATATTACCAAAAGTGCTTATCAACTTTTCGTTATCCACACCTAAGCATATAATAGCTTTTACTTTTTCATTTATAAACGGAAACAATTCCTCATAATTATTTCCTTTATCAACGCCACCAACAATCCAAACCGTTGGAGCACTCATACTTTCCAATGCATAATATGTAGCATTTACATTTGTAGCTTTTGAGTCGTTGATGTATTGTACTTTATTGATTTTAAGCACTTGCTCCAATCGATGCTCAACGCCTTGAAAGTTTTCTAAACTCTCTCTTATAGTTTGTTTTCTAATTTTTAATAAATGCGCTACAGTAGAAGCTGCCATGGCATTTTTAATATTGTGCTTTCCTTCTAATGTAATGTTTGCTGTTGGCATAATTATTTGGTTGTTATTTATTGTTATTTTAATTTTTTCTTTGTCTAAATACGCGCCGTTTTCAATAGGATTTACTAATGAAAATGGTAATAATGTGGATTGAATTGGATGGTTTTTTAAATGATTTACGATGATCTCATCGTCAGCATCATAAATCAAATAATCATCTTTTGTTTGATTCATGGCAACTCTGAATTTAGAGTTGATATAATTTTCGAATTTGTAATCATATCTGTCTAAATGATCTGGTGTAATATTCAGCAATACGGCAATTTTTGGTTTAAAATCGACAATATCATCTAACTGAAAACTGCTGATTTCTAACACGTAGTTTTTAAAATCCTCTTCTAAAACCTGTTTTGCAAAACTGTCTCCTATGTTGCCAGCCAATCCCACATTTAATTCTTGTTTAAGAATATGATGCGTTAGCGTTGCCGTTGTTGTTTTACCGTTACTTCCTGTTATTCCAACAATAGTTGCATTAGTAAATTTTGAAGCGAACTCTATTTCTGAAACTACTAGAATACCTTTATTTCGGATTTGCTTAATCAAATCCACTTTATCAGGAATTCCAGGACTTTTCATGACGATATCGGCATTTAGAATATTTGATTCTGTATGCTTTCCATCTTCCCATTCAATCTCATTATGTATAAGAACTTGTTTGTACTTTTCTTTAATTTTTCCTTTATCAGAAACGAAAACGTCATATCCTTTTGCATTTCCTAATAGTGCTGTACCAACACCACTTTCGCCTCCTCCTAATATGACTAATCGTTGTTTTTTCATTCTTTTCATGAGATGCTTCGATTTCGCTCAGCATGACAAGTATTATCTAATTTTCAATGTTACAATTGAAAGAATAGCGAGTAATATGCCAACAATCCAAAACCGCGTTACTATTTTACTTTCGTGATATCCAGCTTTTTGATAATGATGATGTAGCGGCGACATTCTAAAAATGCGACGTCCTTCTCCATATTTCTTTTTGGTATACTTAAACCAACTTACCTGCATAACTACCGATAAATTTTCGGCTAAAAAGATGCCGCACAATACAGGTATTAGCCATTCTTTTCTAACTGCAATGGCTATTACTGCTATAATACCACCTATGGTTAAACTTCCTGTATCACCCATAAAAACTTGTGCTGGGTAGGTGTTATACCATAAAAATCCAATAAGTGCTCCAACGAAAGCCATTATATAAATAGTTATTTCTTGAACCCCTGGGATATACATGATATTCAGGTATTCTGAGAAAATGATATTACCAGATACCCATGCGAAAATCCCTAGAGTAAGGACAATAATTGCGGAAGTCCCTGCTGCCAAACCATCAATACCGTCGGTTAAATTCGCACCGTTAGAAACGGCTGTAATAATGAAGATAGCAACCAAAATAAAAATTATCCATGCGTATTTTTCAAGACTTGGACTTATCCAAGTGATAACTTTAGCATAATCGAACTCATTCCCTTTTACAAAAGGAATGGTTGTTTTAGTAGACTTAACTTCAGGCTTAAACAGTTTTGAAGGCTCTATATTTGGATTTTCAGCCAATAAAACACGTTGTTGTTCAATTGGTAGCTTTTCTTTCATTGTTACATCTTGATGGAAAAATAAAGTTGCCCCTACAATAATTCCTAAGCCAACTTGCCCTAATACTTTAAACCTGCCCTTTAAACCTTCTTTATCTTTTTTGAATTTTTTGATATAATCATCAATAAATCCAATCGTACCCATCCAAAGTGTTGTTATAATCAAAAGAATGATGTATATATTTTCAAGTTTTGCCAATAACAGAACAGGAATTAAAGTTGCTAAAATGATGATTAAACCTCCCATAGATGGTGTACCAGCTTTTTCAACTTGTCCTTCCAAACCTAAATCTCTAATCGTTTCTCCAACTTGCTGTTTTTGCAGAAAGCGAATGATTCTTTTTCCATATATAGTAGAAATTAGCAGTGATAAAATCATTGCTAAAGCTGCTCTGAAGGTTAAAAAACCAAAAAGTGAAGCTCCAGGAAATTGAAACTGTTTTTCTAAATATTCGAATAAGTAGTATAACATTTAATTCTTTACTTTTATTAACCCTTCAACTGCTCTCAGGGAGACATTTATCTTCTTATTTCTGTAATTGTTTTAAAAATTCTTTTACTATTTTGAGGTCATCAAAATCGGAACGCAAGCCATTTATTTCTTGATAGGTTTCATGACCTTTTCCTGCAATTAAAATGATATCGTTTGGCTGCGCCATTTGGCAAGCCGTTTTTATTGCTTGCTTTCTATCTTCAATGGTTAATGTTTTTTTAAAATTTAGTGGTTCAACACCTGCCTCAATGTCTTTTAAAATATCTTCAGGTTTTTCACTTCGTGGATTATCACTTGTGAAAATCACTTTAGTACTTAAAGCCGAAGCAATGTGCCCCATTTTAGGACGTTTGGTTTTATCTCTATCACCACCACAACCAACAACTGTAATTAATT
>NZ_JBATHX010000443.1:0-5240 GCF_049667265.1 Algibacter sp.
GAATTAGCCTTTTTATCTTGAAGATATTTAATATGAGGAATCACCTGTTTTAGTGTCAAACGTTTATCCACATTAATCAACCAATTTGTGGTGCTAATGAGGTTTTTTCTATTCAGTTCTATACTGTCTACTTGAGTTTCATCGTAAAACAAATAGGCAGGTGAAACATCTAGAATTTCTGTGATTTCAGAATGACTAATTTCTGGTAACTGAATAACTTTATCGCTTCCGCAAGAAAACAGAACAGTTAAAATAATTAATAATAAATAATTTTTCATTTTTTCTTAACGACTTAACGACTTAACGACTTAACGACTTAACGACTTAACTAAAGTAATACATTCCATAGCTTCCTTAACATCATGAACTCTCAAAATAGAGACGCCTTTTTGCAAAGCCACCGTGTTTAAAACCGATGTTCCATTCAAGGCTTCCTGTGCTGACGTTTCTAACGTTTTATAAATCATGGACTTTCTTGAAACACCAACAAGCATTGGTTTTTCAATCATTTTGAACAATTCTAATGCATTTAATAATTCAAAATTCTGCTCTAAATTTTTAGCAAAACCAAAACCAGGATCTACAATAACATCAACAATTCCTAAAGCTTTTGCTGCAGCAATTCTCTCGGAAAAATAAAATAATATGTCTTTTACCAAATGGTCATATTCAGTTTGCTGTTGCATAGTTTGCGGTGTGCCTCGCATGTGCATCATTATATATGGCACATTCAAATTGGCTATGGTCGGCATCATGTTTTTATCCAACATTCCAGCAGAAATATCATTAACCATACAAGCACCAGCCTCAATAGTTTGTTTGGCAACTTCGCTTCTAAACGTATCAATGGAAAGTAAGGTTTCTGGAAATTCTTTTAAAATCAATGCAACAATAGGTAGTATGCGTTTTAATTCATCAGCTTCACTTACATGGTCGGCATTTGGGCGCGAGCTGTAAGCACCAACATCAATAAAAGTGGCTCCCTCATTAAGCATTTGCCCAACATGTTTTAAAACTTCCACCTCATTTTTATGAGCACCACCATCATAAAACGAATCTGGAGTAATGTTTAAAATCCCCATTACTTTTGGTGACGATAAATCAATGAGTTTGCCTTTGCAATTAATAGTCATAATTTTTAAATTCCCATATATTAAACATCAAATTCCAAACCTAAAACTTTAAATTTGAAACATCAAAGGAAGTCTTCAAAACTTTAAACCTTAAACTTTTGAACTTTAAACAATTTAAGCGAAATTTACACAAAAAAGAGTTCACCTTATATGCAAGATACTTCAAAACAATACGACGCCGTAATAGACACATGCAAAAGTTTATTTATTAAGAAAATGAGTGATTACGGAAGTGCATGGCGAATCTTGAGGTTACCATCTTTAACCGACCAAATTTTTATAAAAGCACAACGCATTAGAGGATTACAACAAAATGATATTCAGAAGGTTGATGAAGGCCAAGAAAGCGAATTTATAGGGATTATAAATTATTGTGTTATGGCGCTAATTCAGTTAGAAAAAGGTGTGGTCGAGCAACCTGATATGTCAACTAAGGAAGCAACAAAATTATATGAAGAGAAAGTGGCTGTAACAAAGCAGTTAATGGAAGATAAAAACCATGATTATGGTGAAGCTTGGCGCGACATGAGAGTGAGCAGCTTAACAGATTTGATTTTACAAAAATTACTTCGAGTTAAACAAATTGAGGATAATAAGGGCAAAACTTTGGTAAGTGAGGGTATTGATGCTAACTATCAGGATATGATAAACTATGCGGTTTTTGCCATGATTCACTTAAACGAAAAATAATTAAAAAACGTAATGTCACCTTGAGCGCAGTCGAAAGGTCTTTTAACAAATAAAAAATGAAATTAGTAGTAAACATATCAAGAATCCTAGTAGGCGTATTATTCATCTTCTCAGGATTCATTAAGTTAAACGATCCATTAGGGTTTTCCTATAAATTACAAGAATATTTCAGTCCAGACGTTTTAAATCTGCCATTTTTAGAACCTTATGCATTAATAATTTCCGTTTTTGTAGTGGTGTTTGAAGTTGTTTTGGGGGTGTTTTTACTCATTGGATACAAACCTAAATTTACTGTTTGGAGTTTGTTAGGAATGATGGTATTCTTTACATTCTTAACATTTTATGCAGCTTATTTCGAGAAAGTAAAAGACTGTGGCTGTTTTGGCGATTTTATTAAATTGAAACCTTGGGAAACATTCTGGAAAGATGTTGTGCTTTTGGTATTAATACTTATTCTTTTTGTGGGTGTAAAACATATAAAACCCGTATTTGGAAAACTACTAACTACGGTTTTAGCATTGTTAGGGTTTATAGTTAGTTTATGGTTCGGGTATCATGTTTTAATGCATTTGCCAACCATAGATTTTAGAGCCTATGCCATTGGAAAAAATATCCAAGAAGGGATGCTTGTCCCAGAAGATGCTCAGAAGCCAATTCAAGAATATAGTTGGAAATTTAATGTGAATGGTAAAGAGGAAGTGATTGTAACCAATGGTACATATCCATCCGTTGATGGTGATTTTATAGGTGTTGAAACTAAGGTTATTCAGGAAGGGTATTCACCACCAGTAGTAGATTTCTCTATTGAAAGTGAAGATGAAGATTTAACAACTCATTTTCTTGAGCAGGAACATTTAGTTTTAGTGGTTTCATATAATTTGGAAAACATGGAGCAACCCGGAGCTTTAAAACTGAAAGCATTACAAGACGAAGCACGAAAAAATAATTATCAAATTATAGGTTTAACAGCCTCTGGAGAAGATGCTAAAAAACGCATAAACGACGCTTATAATATTGATTTCACATGGTATTTATGCGATGAAAAAGCGCTTAAAACGGTGGTGCGATCTAATCCAGGTATCTTGGTTTTGGAAAAAGGTACGGTGAAACAAAAGGTGCATTGGAATGATATTGAAGAATTAAAACTTCCAGAAGTTGAAGGGCAACCAGAACCAAAAAAAGTTGTAGAAAATATAGCCTATTATGTAAACGAGGAACCGTCAACAAAAGAAGTCGTTGAGGCTATAAATCCCGAACGTATTGAAAGTGTAAATGTCATTAAAGATGAATTATTACTTCAAGAATTAAATGAACAGGAAAACACCTCCTTCACAGGAATAATCGAAGTTAAACTAAAGGATGAATAGTCAACCCAGAATCCTTTTACTAAACAACTAACAACAACTAACAACAACTGATAAACTACTTACTAAATAAAATATTCTACGCATTACTCACATTATTGGGAGTAGTTACTGTTATATTCTTTTTGTTTAGTGTACTCCCAGGAGATCCGGCCCAAATGATGATGGGACAAAATGACGATAGCGAACAGTTGGCCATTGTAAAAAAGAAGTATGGATTCGATAAACCCATAAGCACCCAATATTTTTATTACTTAAATGATTTATCACTTATTTCATTTCATTCAAATAAATCAGAAGATTATACATTTCTCAGCCAAGGAAAATATAGCACCACAAAATTATTTTCATTTGGAAACACAACAGCGGTAATTAAAAAACCATATTTAAGAGAATCTTTTGCTAAACAAGGCAAACGCGTAAGTGAGGTTTTAGCTGAAACCTTGCCAAATACATTTGTACTAGCCGTATCAGCAATAATTATTGCCATTATAATTGGCATTATATTAGGGATAATTTCAGCCTTGTATAAAGATAGGTGGCTCGATAAAATCATTCAGATTTTTAGTACTTTGGGCATGAGTATTCCATCCTTTTTTAGTGCTATTTTATTCGCGTGGTTCTTTGGCTATTTGTTGCACGACATCACCAATTTAGAAATGACAGGCAGTTTATACGAACTGGATGATTTCGGTGAAGCCATGCACATCAAA
Organism: Algibacter sp.; assembly: GCF_049667265.1. Classification (GTDB taxonomy): domain Bacteria; phylum Bacteroidota; class Bacteroidia; order Flavobacteriales; family Flavobacteriaceae; genus Algibacter_B. The sequence goes on from NZ_JBATHX010000443.1 coordinate 3,901, forward strand.
TGGAAAAACTTAATATTGCCAGCAGTTGTTTTAGGTATTCGTCCGTTGGCTGTGGTTATTCAATTAATGCGCAATTCATTGTTAGAAGTTTTTAATCAAGATTATATTAGAACCGCCAGGGCAAAAGGTTTAAGCGAATTTCAAATTATAAAAAAACATGCTGTAAAAAACGCGCTAAATCCTGTAGTTACAGCCATTTCAGGTTGGTTTGCATCCATGCTCGCAGGAGCTGTTTTTGTGGAGTACATTTTTGGATGGAACGGGTTAGGAAAGGAAATAGTAAACGCCTTAAACACATTAGATTTACCAGTTATTATGGGTTCGGTGTTAATTATTGCGGTCATGTTTATTATAATCAATATTTTTGTAGACTTAATTTACGTTTGGTTAGATCCTAAAGTTAAACTAGAATAATTCCTGCGAAAGCAGGAATCTCAAATTAAAATCAATACATGAAAAAAATAATATTCATACTAGCATTATTTACCACATTACTAAGTTGTAACTCGCAAGAACCAACGCAGTTTTCCGAAGCCGCTTTAAATGATACGTTTCTCAATTTAGAAGGCGATTCAGCCACATTCAAAAGCATTTTAGAAGCCCACAAAGGCAAATCCATTGTTATTGATATTTGGGCCTCATGGTGTAGCGATTGTATTAAAGGCATGCCAAAAGTAAAAGCATTGCAAGCCCAATTTCCAGAGACAGCGTATGTATTTTTATCTTTAGATAGAGCAGAAGATGCATGGAAACGTGGCATAGAAAAGTATGATGTCATTGGTAATCATTATTATTTGCCAAACGCAAAAAATTGCGAATTTGCTAATTTTGTAAATATCAGTTGGATTCCTAGGTATATGGTAATAAATAAAGCTAGCGAAATCGTTGTATTTAATGTTATTGAAGCTAACGACGAAAAGTTGATAGAAGCATTAAAAAATTAGTTATTTTTGTTTCAATAGCGAATATTAATTTGCTCAACCCTAAAGATTTTTTAAGATAATATAAAGATATTCAAAACATTATGAGAAAGAATATAGTTGCAGGTAACTGGAAAATGAATAATGATTTAGCACAAACTGAAGCATTAATTACGGCTTTAAAAAAGCAAACAAAAACAACGGATGCTGAAGTAATGATTGCGCCAACGGCAACCAACCTTTATCAAGCATTTAATGCATTAAAAGGTTCTCAAATTGAAGTTATTGCGCAAAACATGCACTTCGCTGAAAATGGCGCTTACACAGGCGAAATTAGCGCAAGTATGCTTAAAAGTATTGGCGTTAACACGGTGATTTTAGGTCATAGTGAACGTCGCGAATATTTCAATGAAACAGATG
>NZ_JBATHX010000444.1:0-5061 GCF_049667265.1 Algibacter sp.
GAAAGGAGCAATTATTATTAATCAACGGTCTTTTACCTTGCCATAAAAAAGGTCAGAAATGTTGCAAATATTTCTGAAAGAGGCCATAAAAAATTAGAAAAATGAGCAATCAAAAATTAGCCACAAACGCCCTACATGCTGGGCACGACGTTAAAGCAAACGCAGGTACAAGAGCTGTACCAATTTATCAAACAACATCGTATGTTTTTAATGATTCGGATCATGCTGCAAATCTATTTTCATTAAAAGAATTAGGATTTATTTACACCCGATTAAACAATCCAACAAACCAAATTTTACAAGATCGTTTAGCGGCTGTCGAGGGTGGTATTGGCGCAGTAGTATTTGCATCTGGAACCGCAGCTATTGCAACAGGTTTATTAACCTTATTAAAATCAGGCGATCATATTGTGGCATCAAGTAGTTTATACGGTGGAACCTATAATTTATTAAGCGTTACTTTACCGAGATTAGGCATTACAACCACATTTGTTGATGCTTCAAATCCTGATAATTTTGCAGCTGCTGTAAAAAACAACACAAGAGCATTTTTTGTAGAATCTTTAGGAAACCCAAAACTTGATGTTTTAGATCTTGAAGCTATTGCAGCGCATTCAAAAAAAGCAGAAGTACCTTTTATAGTTGATAATACTGTGGCAACACCAGCTTTATTAAATCCAATAAAGCATGGTGCCAATATTGTCATTCACTCATTAACAAAATATATTGGAGGACAAGGAACTTCTTTAGGTGGCGCCATTATAGACGCTGGAACTTTTAATTGGGCAAACGGAAAATTCCCTGAATTCACAGAGCCTTCAGCAGGTTATCATGGTTTAGTTTATCATGAAGCTTTAGGTGCAGCGTCATACACTTTCAAATTAATTCTTGAAGGTTTAAGAGATTTTGGTGGCGCAATGAGTCCAACAAATGCATTCAACATTATTCAAGGTTTAGAAACCTTACCTGTTAGAATCAAGCAACATAGCGCCAACGCTTTAGAACTAGCACAATGGTTAGAAGCACAAGACGACATTGCTTGGGTAAACTATCCTGGTTTAAAAAGTAGCAAGTATAAAAAACTAGCTGATAAATATTTACCAAAAGGACAAAGTGGAATTGTTACCTTTGGACATAAAGGTGGTTTTGATGCCGCTAAAAAGATTGCAGATAACACGAAGTTATTTTCGTTATTAGCTAATATTGGGGATACAAAATCATTGATTATTCACCCAGGAAGTACAACACATCAGCAGTTGGATGAAGCAGAACAAGCATCTGCAGGTGTATCTGGAGATTTAATCAGATTATCTGTTGGTATTGAAGATATCGAAGATTTAAAAGCCGATTTATTAGAAGCATTTAAAACAATTTAGGTTAAACAAATCATATCCTGCAAGGTTTCAAAAATCTTGTAGGTATATCAAATATAGAAACTCAGACCTACAAGGTTCTAAAAACCTCGCAAGTCATAACAAGCACAAAAACATTTGAAACACTCATTACAACATACCATTTTAAAGAATTACACTACTGAAAGTGGTGCGCTTTACTCTGAAATAAAGTTAAGCTACCAAGTTTTTGGAAAGCCTTTAGGAAGTGCGCCCATAGTTTTGGTGAATCATGCGTTAACAGGAAATAGTGATGTTGCTGGCGATGATGGCTGGTGGAAAGATTTAGTCGGAGAAGATAAAGTTATTGATACTAAACTTTACACGGTTTTGGCATTTAACATTCCTGGTAATAGTTTTGATGGGTTTGTTATCGACAACTATAAAGATTTTGTAGCTCGCGATGTTGCAAAACTGTTTTTAATAGGATTAAAAGAATTAAAAACAGGAAAGTTATTCGCTACCATCGGTGGGTCGTTAGGTGGTGGAATTGCATGGGAAATGGCTGTTTTACAGCCTGATTTCACAGAGCATTTAGTAGTGGTGGCAACAGATTGGAAATCGACAGATTGGTTAATTGCCAACTGCCAAATTCAAGAACAATTTCTGTTGAATTCAAAACATCCGGTGCATGATGCAAGGATGCATGCCATGTTGTGCTACCGCACGCCAGAATCTTTTAAAGAACGTTTTCAGCGTTCTAAAAATGACGATTTAGAAATTTTTAATGTTGAAAGTTGGCTATTGCATCATGGTAAAAAGTTACAAGAGCGTTTTCAACTTTCGGCTTATAAATTGATGAATCAGTTGTTGAAGTCTATCGACGTTACCAAAGGCAGGTCGAGTAACTTTAATGTGCTTGAAAACATTGAGGCTAAAATCCACATTATTGGTGTGGATTCCGATTTGTTTTTTACGGCTGAAGAAAACCGAGAAACACATAAACAGTTGGCTTTAACACATCCTAATGTCACGTATAATGAAATTCATTCAGTACACGGGCATGATGCATTTTTAATGGAGTACGAGCAACTTGAAAAAATTATAGAAGGCATTTTTGTGCCACATTCTAAAAGAAAACCTATGAAAATATTAAAATTTGGAGGTAAATCTTTAGCCAACGGAAAAGGCTTAGAGACAGTACTTTCAATTATAAAAAATAAAGTAGCCTCAGGCGAGCGCATTAGTGTGGTGGTCTCAGCAAGGGGTTCTGCAACCGATGATTTGGACGCTATTTTGAACAAAGCTTTAAAAGGAGAACCCTTTCAAGAAGATTTAAAAGCATTTAAGGCCTATCAAACAGAGCCTTTAAAAAACATCGATTTTTCTGAGGAATTTTCCGTTTTAGATAAGTTGTTTGAAGGTGTGAGTTTGCTGCGAGATTATAGCAAAAAGACAAAAGATAACATTTTAGCGCAAGGCGAATTATTATCGGTTAAACTGATTGCTAGTTTATTAAGTGAAAACGGGGTAAAAGCCAAAGCAGTTGATTCACGCGAACTTATAAAAACCGATGAAACCTTTGGTAATGCGCAACCAATTACAAAAATTTCAAAAGAAAATACGCAGAAGTATTACAGCCAAAATAAGGATGTTGTTAACGTAGTTACTGGGTTTATTGCTTCCAATTTAAAAAATGAAACCACGACATTAGGTAGAAACGGGAGTAATTATACGGCTGCCTTAATTGCGAATTTTTTAGATGCTGAAGAGTTACAAAATTACACACATGTAAGTGGAATTTATACAGCAGATCCTGGATTAGTTCCAGATGCAAAACAAATTAGAGAATTATCCTTTAGTGAAGCTAATGAGTTGGCTAATTTCGGAACCTCGGTATTGCATGCTAAAACGATTATTCCCTTGGTTGAAAAAAATATCAACTTACGTATTTTAAACACGTTTAGTGCCGATGATGAAGGTACCTTAATTACGGCAAGGCCAAGTACTAAAGAAGTTACCTCTTTATCTATTTTGGATAATGTCGCCTTATTAAATTTTGAAGGTCGGGGTTTACTTGGAAAAATTGGTGTAGATGCACGAATATTTGGAGCCTTAAGTAAATACGGGATAAGTGTAAGTATTGTGTCTCAAGGGTCTTCAGAACGTGGTATTGGTTTAATTATTGATGCCGAACAAGCAACACAAGCAGTTATAGCTTTGGAGCGTGAGTTTGAAAGTGATTTCTATTCGCAAGACGTTAATAAAATTGATGTGGTAGATGATGTTGCAGTTATTTCCATAATTGGCATTGAGCTCAGTTCATTTCATAAACCATTTAATGCGCTTATAAAAAATCAAATTACACCGTTGCTGTTTAATAACACCGTAACTGGGAAAAATGTGAGTTTGGTGGTTAAAAAATCGCAACTTCATAAAGCGGTAAATGTGATTCATGGTGAAGTTTTCGATATTTCGAAAAAAATAAATATTGCCATTTTTGGTCACGGAGGCGTTGGTAGTGCATTAATTAATCAGATTTTAAAATCGAAAAACGACATTGAAAAACGAAAAGGTATCAAATTGAATGTGTTTGCTATTGCTAATTCTAAAAAACTGATTTTAAATAAAAATGGTGCTGATACAAATTGGAAAGATGCGATAAAATATAGTTCGTATGACAGTTCCATTGATGATATTATTACCTATGCTCAAAATCATCATTTAGAAAATTTAATAGCGGTTGATAATACAGCAAGTTCTGAGTTTTACAAGAATTATATTCCGTTGGTTGAGGCAGGTTTTGATTTGGTGTCTTCCAACAAAATAGCCAATACCATTTCTCACGATTTTTATAAGGAATTACGAGTTGAACTTGCGAAAAACAACAAAGAATATTTGTATGAAACTACAGTTGGTGCAGGTTTACCGTTGATTGACACCATTAAATTGTTGCATGAATCTGGTGAAAATATTACAAGAATTCGGGGTGTGTTTTCAGGAACGTTGAGTTATTTATTCAATAACTTTTCGGTTCAAGACAAACCGTTTAGTGAAATTATTCAGGAAACGGTTGATAAAGGGTTTACAGAACCAGATCCTCGTGAAGATTTTTCAGGAAATGATGTTGCTAGAAAGCTGTTAATCCTCGCAAGAGAGTTAGATTTGCAAAATGAATTTGAAGATGTTGAGGTGTTGAATTTAATACCAGAAGCTTATCGCGATATTTCGGTTAAAGACTTTTTATCGCAATTGAATGTTTTAGATGAACAATACCAAAAGATAAAAGACGACCAAAAAGCAGGCCATGTATTGCGTTATGTTGGCGATTTGTCGGGCGATTTATCGCAAGAAAAAGGACGGTTGGAAGTAAAATTAGTATCTATTCCAGAGGATAGCACGTTGGGTCATGTAAAAGGAAGTGATGCTATTTTTGAAATATTTACGGAAAGTTACGGTGAACAACCTATAGTAATTCAAGGTGCTGGTGCTGGTGCAGAAGTGACTGCACGTGGTGTTTTTGGTGATATTTTGCGGTTGAGTAAACATATAAATTAGTTGTGTTCAATTATGAAAAGCCAAATTCTAGATAATTTAGAAAGCCTTTTAGCAGAATCTTTATCCTATTTAAAAGGAGCTACAATTGAAGAGATTATTTCTAATTATATTGATGAAAACAATCAACATTATTTGAGTGTTGGAATCAATCACTATTTAGATGATGAAGAGG
>NZ_JBATHX010000445.1:0-1596 GCF_049667265.1 Algibacter sp.
TCGTCATACAACTTCACGCCTCTTGTTCCACCATTTCCACTACTTGTAGACCCGGGTTGTTCATCTAAAGAACCTGCCATGCCAAGATATTTAATTTCCAAAGCATCTTCCAATGCAGAGTTATTCCATATTGCATTATAAGGACTAGATGAAGTTGCTCCACTAGACATTGCTTCAGCATCATAAATTACTGTACTAGGTGGTGTCATATCCCAAGCATCTGCATTATCTGAATCATTTCTAGTCCATGTTGGATTAGCAGTAACATCAGCCGAGGTTACAGTAAACAGATCACAAGTACCATTCAATACCAGTTCTTGACTCCATCCATAATTAAAACATAAACAGAATACCAAAAGAAGGTAAAATGCATTAGAATTTTGTTTTGTAAAAAGTAATTTTGTTTTCATAAATTTTAATTTAAAAAGTTAATATTTAGTTTTTTTCAAACAAAAGCATGAGAGTATGTAGATTATTACTGGTTTTCCAAATTGGTTAACCAATCGAGGCGTCTCAAATATAATGATATTTTTTTAACGCACCTTATTTTTTAACATAAATATCAAAGGATTATCAAATTAACTCCTAATTTATTTCAAAAAAACAGTTACTAACAATGATTTAAGGCTTACTTTATTTATGAGAGATTCTAAAAATTAAATAGGTTTAGATTGTTCTAACCCATCCCAATAAATTTTGAATTTAATATAGTTTTTAAATACAAAAGCTATAAACAACAACAAAAAAGGGAGTATTGGCAATAAATGACGCACTCTTCCATCGAGTAATGAAAGTGCACCGATAAAAATTAATGCCATTAGCCCTATAAAACGAATTTCGAATGGTATACTCAAAGGTTTTCGAATTGCTAATAATATTGATAAAAGCAAAAATACCACTAAAAAAAGGTTAGGAAGTATATAGAAATAAGAAGAAGCTTTTTGGGGTGTATATGAATACGGATAATTGAAAAAGAGCCTAAGGGCACTAGAACCAGTATTTTCAATAAATTTGAGTGGATATTGATTAATATTCCTTATTGCTTGATCTTTATAAAGGCTATCCCGTTGCACCAATGAATAAGGCTCAAGACTTCGAATAAAATCGCCATGGTTTTTAATAAGCTCTGTATTATCATAATAATCTTCATCACGAAGGTCAAGAACCACATCCGAACTTATCCAATCGCCATATTCATTTGGAAATGGTGAAGATTTCCAATATAGAATCTCGCCACCGCCAGTTCCCCAATAAAATGCCTTTCCTGTAAGATTATAGTTGTGAATTAAAAACGGAACACAAATCAAAAATCCAATGACCAAAACCATCAGACTAACCCGAATTTTCTTTGATCTATTAAAAATATATACAAGTAGATAAAAAATAGCCACAGCAATAATAAGATACCCAAAAATAACCTTTGTTAATGCCAAAACCCCCAGAAAAATAGCGGAAAGCGTCACGTTAAAATATGTTTTATCGGTTGCCTTGTGAACTTTCAAAAAGTAATAAAGAAATCCGCAAATTAAAAACAACGAAAATGATTCAGAATACATAAAGACCATCCATTTTAGGGATGCCGGATATATTCCGAAC
>NZ_JBATHX010000446.1:0-2396 GCF_049667265.1 Algibacter sp.
AAAACGCGACTCTATCACCATGATCCTGTAGTAGGATTTGTCCTTTTTCCAATATTCCAAAATTAGGCCATTTAGCATATTTGCTTTCAGATACAAGTTTTAAAAAATCGTCACTACCACGCTCGTATTCTAATACTTTAACGTCATTTATCCAATGTTCTACATGGTTGTTTTTTGATAAAATGTAAGCCGTATTCCATTCCCCTATAGGATTTACAGGTTTATTTGGCTCTGCTTTAATTAAATCATACAAAGAACATACTGTTCTGCTGCCTTCATGCGAACCTAATTTAGCATCTTCGTGTAAATCATCATCTAAAATTTGATATTCTAAGCCAATGGAGGACCCTGGTCCTTTATTAATTTCTGTGTCAACAAAATACTTTATACCGCTATTTGCTCCGGAGGTTAATTTAAAATCTACTTGTAATTCAAAATTACTATAATCTTTTGTAGTAACTATATCGCCACCTGCGGCAGATTCGGCTCCACCAGTTTCTTCAACTATTAACTCGCCATTTTCAATGGTCCAACCTTGTTGAGGAAAGGTATCTAATTTAGCACCACGCCAGCCATCTGTAGTTTTACCATCCCATAACATTTGCCAACCTTCTTTCCTTTCTTGAAATGTAAGGTTGTTTTTTGTTACAATCGGATTTATGGTAGATTTTTTGGAATACATAGCGAGGTTTTCACTTAATATCTTCGCATTTTTCCACATTACCGTTTTCCCTATCTTCTCTTCATTATCTCCTATAGAGTGCACTTGTAAACCTATAAATCCACTTGGGGTTTTATCATCAATTAAATAGGCAGCTGGCACACCATTAATCCAAGTTTTTATAGTGTCTGCGATAGCCTCTACCCGATAATGGTTCCATTCGTTTTGCCTAAATGCTTTTTGAGCTTTTGGATTATTCTCTAAAGTATTTAACCATTTACGTCTTTTTTCATCATAGATGCCACCACTCCAAGCTCTTTTGGAAGGATCTATTTCTACTTGATAACCATGAACCATTCCATCTCTGTAGTGAGGAAGGGAATTACTTCGTATTTGAATACCAGAATTCATTGTTGAATCTACTTTATAGTCTATTTCAAAAATAAAATCTCCATACATTTCATTAGTAGTTAAAAACGTATTGGGTGTATTAGCTTTGGTTGTTCCTATAATTACACCATCTTTAACATTATAGGTTGCTTCTCCACCCAAAATTGTCCAACCCTTTAATGAATCATCTTTAATTAGGTCTATCCAAAGTGTTTGTTCTTTTTTTATATTACAAGATGTGATAAAACAACATGTAACAATTAATAACAGTTTTGTTGTGATTGTATTCATATTTTATTTATAAAATTAATAATGACAAATATTAAGCTGACAGATAAATAAAAAAACCTCCATTTTAAAACTTAATTCTAAATGGAGGTTAAACTTGACTAACTCAATTAATTACTAAACTTAAACATATATTTTGTAACATATATGATTATTTTATTATTAAACTTACTTTCTAAATTATATACCTGCAAATTAAAGTAATAATCATCAGGTCTAAATTTAGCTTTTCTTTTTTTAAAAACTATCCTGATGTATCCTGAGAATTATATCTTCCTGTTTTAAAAGATTAAAACTTTAGATAACAAAAATAGCGGAGACCTATTTTGTCCTCCGCTATTTTTATACTTATAAAGTTAAACTAATTTTATTAAGGAGTTTCTTTTAAATGAATAATAAACTCCTCAAATTTTACGTCTCTGTCTCTTATTACTAAAGTATCTTTAACTGTATGCAATAAATCAAATGTTGCTGTTTCTGTTGAAATTAAAGTACCAAAAAAACGGTTCTCTGTGACTTCAACCTCTGTTTCTCGGTATTCATAATCTAAGTAAATTACGTCTCGACTTTGCCCTCCCCATTCATCGCCATCTTCTACAAATTTTCCTGAACCTGTTACAGCAACAGAGCTACCTGCATCGGCATTAGTAACAGTAATTTCTTCATTATCGTTAAATGTCAATAGTAAAGACAACTTACTATTAGTAGCAATACCTGGTCTTCTAACATCAATAGTAGTAGTAGCGCTTTTCCTTCCTGCAGTTGATACTGGAATTAATTCATCACCTACAACAAACTCAGATCTATAAACTGTAGAGCCTTCAATGTTCTCTGAAACTGTTATTGTGGGATCACCATTTTCAAAAACCGTAACCGATTCGTTAGCCCCTGAAGCTGCATCCTCACCGCGTCTTAAATAGATACCTTGATATTTATTCATATACTTGATACCAAAAAGGGTATAGTCTTTAGGTAGTGTTTGCCAATCATCTGCTTTAATCTTGATAGGATTTGTAACACCATCAGCTGGTACACCTGTTAAAAGCGAATCTAATTC
>NZ_JBATHX010000447.1:0-3554 GCF_049667265.1 Algibacter sp.
AGTCGATTTTTTGTGTTGCATACCTGCTTGCTGGCAGGCAGGGGTGCAACAACACAAAAAGAGCTTCAGCAAATGCCTCAATCTTTCTCGGGGGTATACTGCTAATTATGAGGAATAAACTTTAAGGCCACACCATTTATACAATGTCTTTTCCCTGTTGGTTTTGGACCATCATTAAAAACATGACCTAAATGTCCGCCACAAGTAGCACAATGTTCTTCCGTTCTGGCATAACCTAAATCGTAATCTGTCGAGAAATCTACGTTACCTTCAATTTCTTTATAAAAACTTGGCCATCCCGATCCAGAATCAAATTTAAATTCACTTTTAAATAAAGGGGTATCACATCCTTTACAAAGGTACAATCCAGCTTCATTATTTTTATTCAACGGACTTGAAAAAGCGCGTTCTGTTCCGGCTTGCCTTAACACATAAAATTCTTTTCCTGATAATTGTGCTTTCCATTCAGCGTCGGTTTTAGTAACTTTAAAAGGTTTGGTTGCTTCATCAGACTTTTTTTGAGCTGTAGAGTTGCAACTAAAAAATAAAACAAGATTAAATGCAATTAATAACTTTTTCATACCTTAAAAATTTATTTAAATTTAAGTCGCAGAATAATGTAAAACCTAACAATTAATTTAAGTAAGATGTATTTTTTAATTGTGACAAAAAAATAATTTAGGTGTCTAAAAAATTAAAGGTACAATTTTTGTACTTTTAATAACTAAATTAAACTTAAGTAGGATGAAGATAAAACATACGTTTATATTAATAGGTGTAGTAGCTCTAGTTTTTGCGTGTGCTACTAACCCTTTTACAGGAAAAAAGACAATGGCATTAGTGCCTAATTCTCAGTTGTTTCCAACGGCTTTTGCCCAATACAGTCAGTTTTTAACTGAAAATAAAGTTATTACAGGTACTAAAGATGCTGAAATGATTACTAGAGTAGGGCAGCGTATTGCAGTAGCTGCAGAACGTTGGTTAAATGCTAATGGGAATCAAGGGTATTTAAATGATTATAAATGGGAGTATAACTTAGTAGACGATAAAACTGTAAATGCTTGGTGTATGCCAGGTGGTAAAATTGTGTTTTACACTGGTATATTACCAATTGCAGCCAATGAAACAGGTGTTGCAGCAATTATGGGGCATGAGGTTGCACATGCTTTAGCTAATCATGGTCAACAACGTATGAGTGCAGCTTACTTGCAACAAGGTATTGCCATTGCAGGAAATATTGCTATTTCAGATGAAAATGCAAGAAACGCATTTAATCAATATTATGGTATTGGCTCGCAATTAGGAGTTATGCTACCATTTAGTAGAGGTCATGAAACTGAATCTGACCAAATTGGTATTTATTTAATGGCTATAGCAGGTTACAACCCGAGTGAAGCAGCAGAATTATGGAAGCGTATGAAAGCTAATAGCGATGGACAAGCGCCACCAGAATTTATGAGTACACACCCATCAAATGATACAAGGATAGCAAACCTTACGAAATGGGCTCCTCAAGCAAAAGTAGAAGCCAAAAAATTTGGTGTTACAACCTTTAGATAATTTTTTTATTATTCAAATAAAAATATTTGTTTACTTTAGAAGCTGCTCAAAAAAAGGGTAGCTTTTTTTTATTGTTGCAATAGCAAAAGTGAATGTTTCAATAATTCTATAAAAAATAGGAGCTCATGGTTTTGAGTGAAAAGTTTATTTAATGTTAAAGATTTTATATGAATCAATTTGAAAAAGGAAGTAAAAAACTTTTAAATGCTTGGGCGTTTTACGATTGGGCAAACTCGGTTTATACACTTACTATTGCTTCATCAATTTTCCCGCTCTTTTATTCTTCTTTATTTGACTCTAAAGAAGCTCTTGTTATGGCTTTTGGGTTTCAAATGAAACAAGAGGTTTTAATTTCTTTTGTTACGGCATTTACGTTTTTGGTAGTTGCCTTTTTATCACCGCTTTTATCGGGAATTGCAGATTATGTTGGAAATAAAAAGAACTTTATGAAGTTCTTTTGTTATTTAGGCTCTGCAGGTTGTATAGGTTTATATTGGTTTGATATTGAGCATATTCATTTAGGTCTATTATTCTATTTTATGGGATTAATTGGGTATTGGGGGAGTTTGGTTTTTTATAATTCCTATTTGCCAGATATTGCTTTTGAGGAGCAACAAGATAGTATAAGCGCAAAAGGGTTTTCTATGGGCTATATTGGTAGCGTACTTTTATTAGTGCTCAATTTAGTTATGGTTATGAGTCAAGATGATAAAGCAGGTGCAATTAAAATGATGAAATACTCATTTATAACCGTTGGAATTTGGTGGGCACTATTTAGTCAATATACATTCTATATTTTGCCAAAAGGTGTTTCTTCAGGGCATAAAGTAACTAAGGATGTGGTATTTAATGGTTTTAAAGAATTAAAAATAGTTTGGAATCAGCTTAAACAAAACTTAAGGCTAAAACGATACTTAAATGCCTTTTTTGTTTTTAGTATGGCAGTGCAGACTATCATGTTAATGGCTGTTTATTATGGCGAAAAGGAAATTGCTTGGACTTCTGATAGTGAGAAAACAACAGGGTTAATTGTAAGTATATTAGTTATTCAATTAGTGGCCATTTTGGGTGCCATTTTAACTTCTAAGGCATCATCAAAATATGGAAATATAAATACGCTGATTGGTGTTAATTTTATATGGATGTGCATTTGTGTATATGCCTTTTATATGGTTACACCTGTAGATTTTTATATTGCCGCGGGAGTAGTGGGCTTAGTTATGGGTGGCGTTCAGTCTTTAGGGCGTTCAACCTATTCAAAATTTTTGCCTGAAACTAAAGACACAACCTCATACTTTAGTTTTTATGATGTAGCTGAAAAAATTGGCATTGTTATTGGGATGCTCATTTTTGCAATTGTTTCACAATATAAATCAATGCGCTATGCCATTTTGTTTTTATTTGTTTTCTTTTTAGCAGGAATTATTTTGTTGTTTAGAGTTCCAAAATTATCAAATAAAGAATAAAAAAAAAGCCACTCAATTTGAGCGGCTTTTTTTTATGATTAAAATTAAGAAACCCTATGATTCCGTAGGTTTTTCAGCTTTTTTAATACTAATAACTAACTCTTCAGTTTTTGCGTCTAAGTCAATTTTAATATGATCTCCGTCTTGAAGATTTGACGCTACAATTTCTTCTGCCAAAGCATCTTCAACATACTTTTGAATAGCTCTTTTTAAAGGACGGGCGCCGTATTGTTTATCAAAACCTTTTTCAGCAATATAATCTTTCGCTGCATCAGTAATTGTTAAGTTATAGCCTAATCCTTTAATTCTAGTTAAAAGTTTTTCTAATTCAATATCAATAATTTTATTGATGTCTTCCTTTTCTAAAGCATTGAAAACAACAACATCATCAATTCTATTTAAGAATTCTGGTGCGAATGATTTTTTAAGGGCGTTTTCAATAACACTTCTAGCATTGGCATCTTCTTGCGCTTTTTGAGAAGCTGTACCAAAACCAATTCCTGTTCCAAAATCCTTAAGTTTACGCGC
>NZ_JBATHX010000448.1:0-3977 GCF_049667265.1 Algibacter sp.
AACCAAAACTAATACTTTTTTAGCGCGATAATAATTGTTTGATCATTATTAATAGAATTATAGTTTGAAAAAAATTTTAATAACAGGAGCTGCAGGCTTTTTAGGATCACACCTATGTGATAGATTTCTTAAAGAGGGTTATCATGTAGTTGCAATGGATAATTTTATTACAGGAGATAAAAAGAATATCGAGCATTTATTAGGGTTAAAATATTTTGAATTTGTAGCACACGATGTTACTAACTTTATAGAAATAAGAGGTAAATTAGATTATATTTTACATTTTGCTTCACCAGCAAGTCCCATAGATTATTTAAAAATACCTATTCAAACCCTTAAAGTAGGTGCCTTAGGAACTCACAATCTATTAGGCTTGGCAAAGGCTAAAAATGCAAGAATGCTAATTGCATCAACATCTGAAGTTTACGGTGATCCATTAGTGCATCCTCAATCTGAAGATTACTACGGCAATGTCAACACTATTGGCCCACGTGGCGTTTATGATGAAGCTAAACGTTTCCAAGAATCCATAACCATGGCATATCACAGGTTTCACGGTTTAGAAACACGAATTGCACGTATATTTAATACTTATGGACCTAGAATGAGACTTAATGATGGAAGAGTTATTCCCGCTTTTATTGGGCAAGCTCTTAGAGGAGAAGATTTGACCGTTTTTGGTGATGGCTCACAAACTCGATCTTTTTGCTATGTAGATGACCAAGTGGAAGGTATTTATAGATTATTATTAAGCGATTATTCGTATCCAGTTAATATTGGGAACCCTAATGAAATAACAATTAAGGAATTTGCAGAAGAAATTATTAAGCTAACAGGAACAAGTCAAAAAATAATATATAAAGATTTACCCCAAGACGATCCATTACAAAGGCAGCCAGATATAAAATTAGCAAAAAAAGTACTAAATTGGGAACCAAGGATTAGTAGAGAAGAAGGAATGAAAATAACCTATAATTATTTTAGGTCTTTATCGCAAGAAGAATTATATAAAAGTAATCATAAAAATTTTAAAGAACACATAAAAAAATAAGTGAATTATAAAAAGGGAAGATATTCTGGTTTAATAAAACCTTTATTTGGGTTTATAGACTTAGCTATAATTAATATGACTGTTTTTTATTTTGAAATAAATTTAAAAAACATCTACATCTTTTGTTTATATATTTCAATTCTTTGGATATTAATTTCAGTAAAAAATCATTTTTACGAAGTACATAGGCAAACAAGATTAATCCAAATAACCCCCCTTCTATTTAGGCAATTTATCTTTTTTACAATTGCCCTATATGCTTTTATTGGGTTTTTTAAGCAACCAAATATTAGCAGGTTAGTATTGGGTGAATATTTAATTTCAATTTTTTTATTAATATCTATATTTAAGTTCTTAACCACTTACTTATTAAAAAAATATAGAACCGTATTAAGAGGTAATATTAGAAGGGTTATTGTAATTGGTAATAACGATAAAGTAAGACAATTAATAAAAACCTTCAATACAAAATTAGAATTTGGATATCAATTTCAAACTAAATTTAGTGTTGAAGACGAAGATTTTTCTTTAGAAAATTGTTTCGATTATATCATTAAAAACAATATAGATGAAATTTATTTTTCAGTTTCAGAACTATCCAACAAGCAGATAAATAAACTGATAGATTTTGCTGACAATAACCTAAGAGAGCTTAAATTTATTCCCGATAATAAAGAGATTTATTCTAAGAAACTTAAATATGAATATTACGATTATATACCAATTTTATCGATAAGAGCTATTCCGCTTCAAGAACCTGTAAATCAATTTTTTAAAAGACTATTTGATATTTTGTTTTCTTTATTCATTATAGTTTTTGTGTTGTCTTGGCTAACACCAATTTTGGCAATTCTTATTAAACTAGAATCAAAAGGTCCAGTATTTTTTAAACAGTCAAGAAATGGCTTTAACTATCAAGAATTTGATTGCTATAAGTTTAGGTCCATGACACCCAATAAAAACGCAAATTTGCACCAAGCCACAAAAGGTGATTTAAGGGTAACTAAAATGGGTGCTTTTATTAGAAAAACCAGTATTGATGAATTGCCCCAGTTTTTTAATGTGCTTTTTGGTGATATGTCTGTCGTTGGACCAAGACCTCATATGGTTAGCCATACAAATATGTATGCTCAAAGAATTGATAAATTTATGGTGCGTCATTTTGTAAAACCAGGTATTACCGGTTTAGCACAAATTAGTGGCTTTAGAGGTGAAATAGAAACAGATAAGGATATTATAAACCGTGTAAAATATGATATTTTTTACATTGAAAACTGGTCCTTACTATTAGATCTTAAAATTGCCTTTCAAACGCTTTCCAATGCAATAAAAGGTGAGGATAAAGCTTATTAAATTAGTTTTATAAGTTTATTTAGTTGCTTACTAAAATCAAAATTCTCTAAGGCAACTTCTTGTATTTTTTTGCTGCTTTTTAATTGCAGTTTTTTAGTTCCCAAGTTTGATATAATTAGGTTTAAATGCTGGTAATTACTGGATTCAGCAATCCAGCCTAGTTTATATTTATTAATGATATTTTCTCCTTCGCCACCACCAAAATAAAGCATCGGCATTCCTAACCTGGCATATTCGAATATTTTAGAGGGTACGGAACCATAAATTCTATTTAATAACGGAATTATAGTTACATCATATTTAGTTAAAATTTGATGTAATTCCTGCCTTGAAACCTCACCATGATAAATAATATTAAATTCAGGGTTGTTTTTAATCAAGTTTTCAATAAGGCTTTGTTCTGCTCCAGCGCCATAAATATGAAATTCGATATTTGAATAATCTAACTCCAGACATAACTTATAAATACCCTGAGCGATGCCTAATAAACCAGCATAAACCAATTTTAGTTTTTCCGACGGATTTTTTTTATGATTTGGTAATGACACCTCAAAATCTGGAAAATTTCGATACAAGAAGGTTTCCTTTTCAGGAAAAATGGATTTTACATGAGTTAGTATTTCTTCACTTTGCCCTAAAACTAAATTTGAATTTTTGTAATTGAAACGTTCTATTTTTTCAAGCAGTCTATAACTATAATTTTTTTTGAATGCCCTTAATTCCAATCCTGCCAGCGGCCATAAATCACTTACATTTAGTATGACTTTTCTTTTTTTTGAACGTAGAAAAAAAACAGATGTAAAAGCAACAAGTAAAGGAGGAGATTGTATAATTACTGTTTTAGGAATTTTATTCCACATGAAAAACCAAATTAAACTAAAACTATATGATAACATCGCTATTAAACGCAAGATTTTATTCTTTGAATTGCTAGCATAAATCCATAAGCGATGAATAGTTAGGTTGTTTTCGGTAGAAGTATGCTTAAATCGACCTCTAAATCCTTCAAAAATCCTTCCATTGGGGTAATTTGGTAAAGGTGTTATGACGGAAACGTTGAAGTTGTTTTTTTGAAGTCCTTCAGCCAAATGAAAAATACGGTTTGAAGCCGCGCCAGTTTCAGGAGGAAAGTAATTGGTAATTATGAGAATATCTTTCATTTAAACTTCAAATGGATGTTAAATGATTTACAAGTCGTTTTGCAGCTTTTCCATCCCACAATTCCGGTATTTCACCTTGTTTCCAATTACCTGAAAGTAGAATGTTAAAAGCATTTTTAATTTTATCAGAATCACTACCAACTAAAATATTGGTCCCGATATTGCAAGTTTCAGGGCGTTCTGTACTATCTCGTAATGTTATACAGGGCACATTCATAACAGTAGTTTCTTCGGTAATTCCTCCAGAGTCTGTAACTACAGCATACGCATGTTTTACTAAATAATTAAACTCTAAATAACCTAAAGGATTAGCGTAATGTAAATTTTCAAAGTTCAAATTTAAACCAGTTAAAAGCTTTTGTGTTCTTGGGTGAACGGGAAAAATAATTGGGTAATCTTTTCCTAAAGTTACA
>NZ_JBATHX010000449.1:0-2118 GCF_049667265.1 Algibacter sp.
TTGATGATGAAGAGTTACTTGAATTAGTAGATATGGAGATTAGAGATTTATTATCTTTCTATGAGTACGATGGAGATAATGGACCTGTAATTGCTGGTTCTGCTTTAGGTGCACTTAATGGTGAACAAAAATGGGTTGATACAGTTCTAGAATTAATGGCAGCTGTTGATACTTGGATTGAAGAGCCTGTTCGTGATATGGACAAGCCTTTCTTAATGCCTATCGAAGATGTATTCTCTATTACTGGTCGTGGTACTGTTGCAACTGGTCGTATTGAAACTGGTATAGCAAAAACTGGAGATCCTGTAGAAATTATTGGTATGGGTGCTGAAAAGTTAAACTCTACTATTACAGGTATTGAAATGTTCCGTCAAATATTAGATAGAGGTGAAGCTGGTGATAATGCTGGTATCTTATTAAGAGGTATTGAGAAATCTCAAATCTCAAGAGGTATGGTTATTACTAAACCAGGTTCAGTAACTCCACATGCTAAATTTAAAGCTGAGGTTTATATCCTTAAAAAAGAAGAGGGTGGACGTCACACTCCATTCCATAACAACTACCGTCCACAGTTCTACGTGCGTACAACTGACGTTACAGGAAACATTGCGCTTCCTTCAGGAGTTGAAATGGTTATGCCTGGAGATAACTTAACTATTACTGTTGAGTTAATTCAGCCAATTGCAATGAACGTAGGTTTACGTTTCGCTATCCGTGAAGGTGGTAGAACAGTTGGTGCAGGTCAGGTAACTGAGATTTTAGACTAATAAAGTTTAATAAATATTATGAGTTAAGGTATTCCGTTTTTTCGGAATACCTTGACTTGTATTTACGGGCGTAGCTCAGTTGGTAGAGCACTGGTCTCCAAAACCAGGTGTCGGGAGTTCGAGTCTCTCCGCCCGTGCAATACAAAATTGAGTATCATTTCAATTTAGATTAAAAAATAAATAACATGGCTGGAATTGTAAATTACATAAAAGAATCGTTCGGAGAACTAAAAAATAATGTGTCATGGCCTACATGGGCTGAGGCGCAAAGTTTAACAGTTTTAGTAGCTGTATTCTCGATTATTTTTTCTCTTGCTATTTGGGGTGTAGATACAGTTTTTAGTAAAGTTATAGCAGCTTACTTTCAATGGATTAACGGTTAAAAAGGGAATTTATGTCTGAAGTAAGTGAAAAAAAATGGTATGTTGTTCGTGCAGTAAGTGGTCAGGAAAACAAAATTAAAGCCTATATCGAGCGAGAAATCGAGCGTTTAGGTTTGCAAGATTATGTTGATCAAGTACTTGTACCTACAGAAAAAGTGATTCAAATCCGTAAAGGAAAGAAAATCCAAAAAGAAAAAGTGTTTTTCCCAGGATATATAATGGTGCAAGCCAATTTAACTGGGGAAGTTCCTCATATTATAAGATCTGTTACTAATGTTATTGGTTTTTTAGGAGAAACAAAAGGAGGAGATCCTGTGCCGTTAAGACAATCTGAAGTTAACAGAATGTTAGGAAAGGTTGATGAATTATCAGTTGAAGAAAATGCAAATGTGGCTATTCCTTTTACTAAAGGAGAAACTGTTAAGGTAATTGATGGTCCTTTCAATGGATTTGATGGGACGGTTGAGAACATAAATGAAGAAAAGCGTAAACTGGAAGTAATGGTTAAAATTTTTGGAAGAAAAACACCATTAGAATTAAGTTATATGCAAGTTGAGAAAGTATAATAGTGTTACAATAGATAGATGAGTCTTTCGCTTCCAATTGAAAGATAACATCAAAAATTAAATTATTAAAAATGGCAAAAGAATTAGGTAAAGTAGTTAAGTTACAAGTTCGGGGAGGTGCTGCGAATCCATCGCCACCGGTTGGACCCGCTTTAGGAGCCGCTGGTGTTAACATCATGGAGTTCTGTAAGCAATTCAATGCCAGAACCCAAGATAAACCTGGTAAAGTATTACCAGTAGTGATATCAGTTTACAAAGACAAATCATTTGACTTTGTAATTAAAACTCCACCAGCAGCAGTTCAATTATTAGAAGCTGCAAAGGTGAAGAAGGGATCTGGAGAGCCAAACCGAAAAAAAGTAGCTAAAGTATCTTGGGATCAGGTTAAAACCATCGCAGAAG
>NZ_JBATHX010000450.1:0-4769 GCF_049667265.1 Algibacter sp.
TCTTTCGGAAGATTAGGTTTTAATCCTTGGTCTATTACGAAAGATGGACGTTTTGATGGTTTATTATTTGCAATTAATATCATGGCATCTGCTCTTGGTGGTGCTTTGGGACTAGTCGCCACTAAGCTGATATCTAGTAAATTAAAAAAATAATTTATCTAAAATAATCAAACTGTAGTACGTTTGATTATTTTTTGTACATTTGTTAACCACTTGGTTAAACCATATAGTTAGAATGAAAAAAACAAAAGACGAAAATACTGAAGAACAAATATTAAACGCTGCTAAAAATATATTTCAATCCAAAGGAATGGATGGGGCACGTATGCAAGAAATTGCAGATAAAGCAGGAATAAACAAAGCCATGCTTCATTACTATTACAGAAGTAAACAATTGTTGTTTGAAGCGGTCTTTAAAAATGCATTTTCATTACTAGCACCACAATTAAACGCTGTTTTAAATGACGATTCTTCTATCGAAGACAAGATTAGAAATTTTACTTCAAACTATATTTCCTTTATTGTTAACCATCCTTATTTGCCAAATTTTATCATTCAAGAACTCAATAGGAATCAAGATTTTATTTTAAAGTTAAAAGACCAAGGTTTTCCAAATATTGAAAAGTTCAAAAAACAAGTCGATGAAGAAGTAGCAAAAGGCCTAATAAAACCGATTAGTGCAGAACAATTATTTATTAATATAATGGCTCTGAACATTTTTCCTTTTGTGGCTAAACCATTGATTATGGCATTGACAAATTCGGATGATAAACACTACAAACAACTCATGGAAGACCGTAAAACCGAAGTTGCCAATTTTATTATTAATTCCATAAAGACGACCTAAAATGAAACAGTTAATAGTCATTTTCGCCATCTTAATCGCGCTACCAAGTGTTGCACAGCAAAGCATCACCTTGGAGGAATGTTATCAATTAGTGACGACGAATTATCCTTTAGCAAAACAGTCTCAACTATTGGATGCACAAAATAAATTAGATAAAGAAGTGGTTTCAACTTCTAAATTGCCACAACTTAGTTTGGATGCACAGGCAACGTATCAATCTGATGTGATTGAAATCCCTATTCCAAATGCTGGTATAGAACCATTAAACAAAGACCAATATCGCGCCACATTATCCGTCAATCAACTCATTTATAATGGCGGTGCTACGGATGCTTCCTTAAATTTAAAATCGGCACAACTTAAAACCAAACAGAAACAACTTGAAGTCAGTTTATATCAGCTAAAACAAAAAATCAATCAACTCTATTTCTCTGTTCTGTTAGCCCAAGAATCGGGGTTGTTGCTAAACGCTAAACAAGCGCAATTACAAGCAAAATTAAAAGAAGTCCAATCAGGCATAAAGTATGGTGTTATTTTACCGTCATCAGATAAAGTTTTGGAAGCCGAATTATTAAAAATAGGTCAACAATTTCAAGAATTAGAAAGCAATAAAGCAACATTAATTGAAACACTTTCAAGTTTAATCAATCAACCTTTGGATGTTTCAACTAAGTTTAAAAATCCACTAGTTCAAACTGATTTACAGTCTGATTTAGCACGACCAGAACAAAAATTATTTCAACTTAAAAAAGAAGAAATAACAACTTCAGAAATTTTATTATCTAAACAAAACGCACCTAAATTACTAGGTTTTGCAACAGGTGGTTATGGTAACCCTGGATTAAATATGCTCGATAATTCATTTCAAACATTTTATACAGTTGGTGTTAAATTGAATTGGAATGTATTCGATTGGAATGCAAACAAAAAGCAACGCCAATCATTAGCAATTAATAAAGATATTGTTGATAATGAATCTGAAGTTTTCAAACTAAATACAACGATCGAAATAAATCAACAACAAAAAGAAATCGATAAAACTGAAGGGTTTATCACTTCCGATTTAGAGATTATTAACCTCAGAAAAGAGGTGTTAAAAACAGCAGATTCACAACTCAAAAATGGAGTGATTACATCTTCAGCATACATTACAGAACTCACTAATTTGTACGAGGATGAAAATACTTTAGTAAAACATAAAATTGAATTACAACTCGCAAAAGCAAATTACAATGTTATTAAAGGTCAATAAAATAAGTCAGATGAAAAACTACAAATACATACTAGGATTAAGCATCATAGCTTCTAGTTTATTTTCCTGTGGAAATGACAATGGAAAAGCCGATGGTTACGGAAATTTTGAAGCCACAGAAATAACCATTTCTGCCGAAAACAACGGAAAATTGATGCAATTTGATATAAATGAAGGTGATATTGTCCAAAAAGAAGCGTTTTTGGGCTATATCGATACTATTCCGTTAACGCTAAAACGCGAACAATTAGTAGTATCTAAAGCTGTAATTAGTTCAAAATCTAAAGGTGTTTTATCTCAAATTTCGGTTTTGAATTCAAAATTAAAAACAGCAAACACCAATAAAATACGAGTTGAAAATTTAATAAAAGACAACGCAGGAACACAAAAACAACTGGATGATGTAACAGGTGAAATAGATGTGATTAAGAATCAAATTAGAAGTGTTGAAATCCAGAACGCACCTGTTGTAAACGAACTTAAATCTATTGACGTACAGTTAAAACAAATTGATGACCAAATTCAGAAAAGCAAAATTATTAACCCAACAAAAGGAACAGTTTTAACCAAATACGCAGAGCCAAACGAGATTACAGCGTTTGGAAAACCGCTATACAAAATTGCCGATTTAAGCACGATGCAATTACGTGTTTATATCAGCGAAACACAATTAGCTAATATAAAAATTGGGCAAGAAGTTACTGTGAAAATTGATGATGCAGATACTATGAAATCCTATAAAGGTATTGTTTCTTGGATGGCTTCTGAAGCAGAATTCACACCAAAAATAATTCAGACTAAAGAAGAGCGTGTTGCTTTGGTTTATGCTGTAAAAGTTGATGTAAAAAACGATGGAAGTCTTAAAATTGGCATGCCTGCGGAAATGTGGTTAAACAATTCAGAAAGTAATAACTAAAATCTAAAATAATGAAACATATAATTTTCACAATAAGCCTGTTGGCTTTAGTAAGTTGTAAAGATGGTAAAACAGACGAAAACAGCTCTAAAATTAATGTAAACGTAGAGTCTTCAGAAGCATTACACAATAGTCACGACGATGAATCTGAAAACATTTATACAAATGCTTGGACAAGCGATATTAATTTAAACGATGGCGCAAAATGGCAAGCCAATGTTGAAACTAACGAAGGTGTTAAAAAAATGCAGGATGTTTTAAAAACAATCCAAACAACATCTCTTGAAGACTATCATGAGTTGGCAAATCAGTTAAATGAATCCAAAAATTATGTCATAAAAAATTGCACCATGAAAGGCCCTTCTCATGATTATTTACATGTTTGGCTTCTACCCTTAATGGCAAAAATTGAGGCATTATCAGAAACCAAAACAGTTGAAGATGCCTCAGAAATCAAAAACAATATCGAAGAAAATATAAATCGGTACAATACCTATTTTCATTAATCATAAATATTAAATACCATGGAAAAACATAGTTACAACGTCAATATAAGTTGGACACAAGACCGAAAAGGAATGATGTGTTCACCAGAATTAAACCAAAAAGAAGGCGATAACTACAATTGTATAGAAGTAGCAACGCCTCCAGAATTTGAAAAAGGAATTCCTAATATCTGGACACCAGAGCATTTGTTTACTGCTGCCGTGAGTAGTTGTTTAATGACTACTTTTTTAGCGATTGCCGAATATTCAAAATTCGAGTTTGTGAGTTTTAAATGTGGTTCAAAAGGCATTTTAGAAAAAGTAGAAGGTAAATTCGTAATAAGCGAAGTATTGCTTTTCCCTGAGGTTGTCATTACAGACGAATCCAAACGAGAACGTGCTGAACGTATTTTAGAAAAATCTGAAAAAGCATGTTTAATCTCAAATTCTATTACTTCCAAAGTTACTATGGAACCAAAAATTATCGTTCAAAATTAAAGAAGGATGAGCATATCTGTCAATCATATCAGTAAATCTTACAAAAAAGTAAACGCTTTACAAGACATTTCTTTTGAGGTTAATGCGGGTGAACTTTTTGGTTTAATTGGTCCTGATGGAGCAGGAAAAACTACGCTATTTCGGATTTTAACGACACTTTTATTTGCAGATAATGGGTCAGCAACGGTTGCTGGTTACGATGTAGTTTCAGATTATAAGAAGATTAGAAATAGTGTTGGTTACATGCCTGGGAGATTTTCATTGTATCAAGATTTAACAGTTGAAGAAAACTTAGATTTTTTCGCGACAATCTTCGGAACTACCATCGAAGAAAACTACGATTTAATCAAAGACATTTACGTTCAAATAGAACCCTTTAAAGATCGTAGAGCAGGAAAATTATCTGGAGGAATGAAACAAAAATTAGCTTTATGTTGTGCACTTATCCACAAACCAAAAGTGTTGTTTTTAGATGAACCCACCACAGGCGTCGATCCAGTTTCAAGAAAGGAATTTTGGGAAATGCTAAAGCGTTTACAACAAAAAAACATTACCATTTTGGTGTCTACACCTTATATGGATGAAGCAGCCTTATGTGATAGAATTGCATTGATTCAAGACGGAAAAATTCTTGAGATTGATACACCAGAAGCCATTGTAAAACACTATCCGAAACCAATTTATAATGTTAGATCAAACAATATGTACCAGCTCATTAATAGCTTAAACGCTTATGAACATAACCATAGCGTATACCCTTTTGGCGAGTTT